>JBKDTB010000248.1:0-6229 GCA_046340515.1 Cyanobacteriota bacterium
CGCCTGCATGCACCAACGAGCGGGTGGCGCCTGCCTGGTGAAATCCTCCAAGGAGGGCTATCTGTTTCGCTTCCCGGGTGGCGGCCCGGGCTGGCAGCAGTTGGGCAACCCAGCCACCGTGGAAACCGAGTTGTTGGTTGCTCCCGATGGGCGCTCCATCTTGCAGGTCATTTACAACGGCCCGCCACGCCCTGGCAGCTAAGTGCGACCAATTGTGATAAGATCTTTTACTTCCTTTTGTCGTTTTTCCCAACATTTGTTGCTTCCGACCGAGGTTTGGCTCAACAACCATCTGAAGCCCCAAGGCAAAAACAAAAGATGTGTCTCGCCGCAATTCATAGTGAGATTGATCACGCCATTCTTTGAATTGCTGCACAAAGACAGAGTGGTACAATAATGGCAATTCTGTCAATTACCGTGAATCGGGGGTTTGGTGCACAATTTTTATCCTGTCCTAACATTAGAAAATCCTGCGATTTCGCCCTGCAGCACACCACTCTTCTAGTGTCCAATCTCTTGAATCCCGCGCTCGTTTTGCGCCCCAAACGCCCCATTCTGCCCCTGGTGGTCTGGTTCCGGAGGCCAGTTCAGTTGCTCACCACCTCAGTCATCCTGGCAGGCACCCCCTGGGTCCTGCCGATGTCAGAAGCAGCGGCCCAAGACTCACCAGCGGAACCCCCCGCCAGCACCAAGCCCTTTCCTGTCATAGAGGCAGGCATGCACTTGGCTCCCATCCGACGCATGGCGGTGGACCAGGCCGGCCGCTGGGTGGTTACCGCATCCCACGACAAGACAGCCAGGATCTGGAACCTTGTCACCGGGAAGCTGGAGCGGGTGCTGCGAGTACCGATGGGTGATGGCCATGAGGGCAAGCTCTTTGCCGTTTCCCTCAGCCCCGATGGCTCCCTCGTGGCCCTGGGAGGCTTCACCGGCAACGCACAGGGCCAGATCAGCATCTATCTCTTCGAGCGCGCCAGTGGCCGCTTGATCCAGCGCCTAGGCGGTCTTCCCAATGTGGTGAACTCGTTGGCCTTCTCGGCCGATGGTCAACGCCTGGCCGCCGCCCTCGGAGGTGGTAACGGAATCCGCGTCTATGGCGCGACCGGTCAGGGCCCCTGGGCCGAGGTGGCCGCGGATGGGGATTACGGCGATTCCAGCTACAGCGTGGATTTTGATGTTACCGGTCGCCTGCTGACGACGAGTCACGACGGGAAGTTGCGTCTCTACGCCGCCGGTCAGAGTGGCCGTCTCACCCCCCAGATCCTCCGCACGGCCTCCGGCGGCCAGAAGCCCTTTTTTGCTCGGTTCTCCCCCGATGGCCGACGCATCGCCGTGGGCTTCGAAGACAACACGGCGGTAACGGTGGTCGATGGAGCCAGCCTGGAGCTTTTGGCCGGTGCCGACACCAGCGCCATCACCAATGGCAGCTTGAACAGCGTGGCCTGGAGTGCTGACGGCCGCCGCCTGCTCGCCGCAGGCACCTATGACCTGGGGGATGGCACCCGTCCACTGGTGGTGTGGCCCGCCGCTGGCGGGCCTCCCCAGCTCCTGCCACTGGGGATGACCAACACCGTGATGGACCTGCGGACCCTGCCCGATGGCCGTCTGATCTATGGCGGTGGTGGTCCGACTTGGGGAATGCTCGATGGTCAGCTGCGGCGCACCAGCCTGTTCTCCGGCTCACCGGTGCTCGACCTTCGCCACAACCCTGGAGGCAACACCGGACCCGGAGGCCGCCAGGCTTTCCGACTGGCCCCCGATGGTCGCTGGATCGAGTTCCGCGCCGTCACCCGCACGGCCGCTGGCACCAGAAGCAGGCTCGTGCGTTTTGACCTGGCCGGACGGCGTCTGCTCCTGCCAAGCCTGGTCTCCACCAGCGGGCTGGCTCCCCGCACCAGCGGTCTACCCATCAGCGGCTGGCAAGAAACAACAGGGCCAACACTCAATGGACAACCCTTACCACTGGAACCGAACGAACTATCCCTTAGCCTGGCCATCAGTGCTGATGAGAGCCGTTTTGCCCTAGGCAGTGAGTGGGCCGTGCGGCTCTTCCGCGCCGATGGCGCGGAGCAGTGGCGCACCTCCACCCCAAGCGTCGCCTGGCTGGTCAACCTCAGCCCAGATGGGCGCTTCGTGGTGGCCGCTCTGGGCGATGGCACGATTCGCTGGTATCGCACCCGTGCGGAAGGCGCGGCAGCGGCAGGCAGCCAGGCCTTGGCCCTGTTCATCCACCCTGATCTTCGACGCTGGATTCTCTGGACCCCCGAGGGCTTCTATGACGCCTCCTCCGGTGGCGCCAGCCTTCTCGGTTACCACCTCAACAACGGCCGCAACGCTGGCGGAACGTTCATCAGCTCCGCACAACTGCAGGAAAAGTTTTTCCGGCCCGATCTGGTGGCCAAACGGCTGAGCGGCACGCCAGAAGAGGAGGTCGCCATCGCCCGGGCCGTCGCCGAGGTGGGCGATGTGCGCACCAACCTCACCACCGCCACCCTGCCACCGGAGATTCGCCTGTTGGGACAGCCCAAACTGCTGCCCAATGGAGACATGGAAATCACCTACGAATTGATTGATCAAGGTGGCGGCATCGGCGCGGTCGAATTGCGCATTGATGGTGCCGTCATCGAAGGTCGCGCCAATCCGCCGGTGCAGGGAATCAACCGCCGCCGCCTTCCCCTCCCCAGCGGCAAACTGCGGGCCCAGCTCGTGGCCCTCAGTCGTGGCGGCGTGGCCTCCACGCCTGTGATGTTCGACATGGAAGGCGCCCCCAGCAGGGATCTACCTACCCTTCACGTCCTGGCTGTGGGCATCACCAATTATCGAGACGGCGCCCTACGCCAGGGCGTGAGGTTCGCCGCCAACGACGCACGCGCCTTTGCCGCAGCCCTGTCCTCTCCAGGACGGGCTGCCACTTCTCAGGTGGCTCCGCCAGTTCTGCTCACTGATGAGCAGGCCACAGGTCAGCGCATCCGCGACGAGCTGAAGGCCATGGCCAGTCGAGTGAAACCAGCTGATGTATTTGTGCTGTTCCTCGCCGGCCATGGCCTGAGCAATGACCAGGGTGAATATGTGTTTTTGCCCCAGGAGTTGCTCTACCAAGAGAGTGCCTCCCTACGCGACGGCCTTGATGGACCAGAGCTGCGCAACTTGCTAAAGCGCATTCGCAGCACCAAAACCGTTGTTGTGCTTGACACCTGTAGTTCCGGCACCTTCCGCTTGGCCGGTCCGACCGGGCGCTCCCTGGCGGAAAAGGGCGCCATCGATCGCCTCGCCCTCCTAACAGGACGAGTGGTGCTAGCTGCCGCAGGCGATCAGAAAATGGCACTGGAGAGTCCCGATAACCAGCGGGGCATCTACACCAGCGCCCTGTTGCGCGCTCTCACCGGCCATGCCGACACCAATCGCGATGGTTTGGTAGGGGTGGGTGAAGTGGCTGACTTCGTCGATGCCGAAGTCCAGCGCATCACCTTGAACTTGTTTGGCTACCTGCAGACGCCAATGCGGGAGATGAACGGCCAAACCTTCCCTCTCAGCCGCAGCCTGACGCGGTGAGCCACACCTTGCCCTCTCCCCTCCCCAGCCGCCGCCGCTTCACCGTTGGTTTCTCCTATGCGGGGGAGGATCGCTCTTTGTTGGAGCCGATCGCACAACGCCTGGCGGATCGGCTGACGGAGGCTCGCGTGCTCTTTGACAGGTTCCATGAAGCCGAACTTGCACGTGTTGATCTGGATGTCTACCTGCCACGGCTCTACCGCGACCACACCGAGCTGATCGTGATCGTGCTCAGCACCGATTACCCCAAAAAGCGCTGGTGTGGGCTGGAGTGGCGCTGGATCCGTCAGCTCATCCTGAGCGAAGCACAAGGACGCATCATGCCTCTGGGAATTGGCAATCCCGGCGATCTCTCTGAGCTGGGAATCCTGAGCGGCGATGGCTTCCTGGACATCAGCCAACGCTCGGCGGATGCGATCGCGGAAAAGATTCTGGAACGGTTGCTTCTTCAGGGCGTTTCGATCGATGGACCAGACGAGACGGCCCACGGTCTACAGCTCAGACAAGCGAAGAAGATTCCGTTGGATGTCCATGCAAGAGGGCAGCGCAACGAACCTTCCCTCTCTGCTGCCCTCCCTTTTCAACCCCAACCACCACAACCCCGGAAGGAGATCCGACTCGCAGCCTTAGCCGCTGGTGCGGTCACCCTCCTTGTCGGCAGCTGGTGGGTGGGACGCCCACTTTTGGCTCGATGGCAGCTGCAACAGGGCGATCGTGCTTTTTTGGATTACGTCAAGCTGTTGGATGAACGCAATCTCCAGACCGCAGGGCGGGCCTGGAAGCAAGCTAGGGCGCTGGATCCCAACCAAGCCGAAGCCCATGCCCGACTCGGCTTTCTGGCCGACATCCTCAACGACCTCCCAGCAGCCGCTTCCCATTGGCGACAGGCCGCCACGTTGACATCGCAAAACACTCCCCAGGCACAGGCCCTTCGCAATGGTCTGGCCAATGTGTTGGCCCAACAGCCAGGTCAACAGCAGGCGGCCCTCGCCATTTACGACGCTGATCGCTTTTATCCCCGCTCAGCCGTGGAAGCCGCACTGCAACGCTGGCCGAAATCTGAACAGATGCCCCAAGCCCTGGATGCCATCAGCGAACGCACCCTCGACACCGCCCTCTCTGGAGACAGACCGGCCCCAAATCCCTGGGGTTTCAAAGAGAACGGAGCCTTGCTGCTTTTCGAGCGACATGCCCACCAACGCTGCCTTTTGGCCAACGTTCGGGCCGCCACTCGCCACCTTGCCGGGGTCACTCTCACTTCGGAGCCACCTCTGACCATCTCCGACTGCCTGGGCGTGAGTGAAGCCGTCAAGGAACTTCTGTGCACGCGCTTATCCGGGGCCCGCTCTAACCCCAGGGTCCATTCAACGGCCAGATGGCTTGAATGTCCCAGGCAACCTCGTGGGGGACTCGTTCAGCAGTCCCCCAATACAGGGTAAGCTCATGTAGAAATCAACCTGGTGGTTTTACTTTACGGCTTCAAACGATAGGAGTTCATGCAAGATCATCAAATCTTATAAAGAACCGCTTCGATCCACTGCTTGCACAGCAGAACCTTGGTTCGGCGCTGTTGGGCCGAGCTGCGGCACTTGGGGCTCCACAGGCAATACCGCCTCTCCCCTCGAACTGCGAATATTTAGCTGGGCAGACCGCAGCATGTCGGCATCCGCATGGGGTAGATACAGGTAAGCTGGCTTGTCTTGTCCATCTGACACTTCACAAAAATGATAGTAGAGGTCTTCAGCCTGTCCATGGGGATCATTGTAAATACTTTGCCAAGAATAACCGTCTTTTGCCACATTGAAAGTTTTGCTTTGGCAATTGAGACTTAACCAGGTTGTCCGCACCGCCATTCCATCCGACTTGAGGGCACGATTATACAAACCAAGGGTGGCAAGATTTGTCACTGTAGAAATAATAGGAAGACCCCGGGCAAACTCCTTTGGCGCATCAGCTCCGGGCTTGATGAGCCTCTTGACACGAACCAAAACACCGATGCTGGTCTGGCGGGCTGAGAGCAAGTTGATACCCGAAGCCTGAAGTTTATTTGAGGTTGCTTCAGGTTTTGCTTGAGCAGACTCCCTGGTCAGCAGGGGCCGATCCAGGGCAGGGGAAAGGTCAACGTCCTGAGCACGAGCCCCGGAGGGCAGAACGGATAATAAAAGCAGCCATGCTCCCAATGAAAACGATGTTTTCATCTTAAATATTCAACACCTTAAGACTATATATTGTAACTGTTTTTATTTGTGGTGCTATATGGACACTTAAAACGCTGGGCCCAACCTCAACGACTGAAGTGGGCCTTTGCGTCATAGAGAATTTCCGCGCTGATCTGTGCAAGGCCCCGTTCCCGGGCAAAGGCCTCGGTGTTGCGACGCACCTTCCCCCGAACAAAGAAAGGGATCTTGTGCAGTTCCGCCTCCCCGTCCGCCGTCCACATCGGCTCGCCAGTGCCCGTTGGGACCGTGGTGACCACGGGCGACTCAGCAAGGGCAACCCCTGCCGCCACAGCCGTCGCCGTCGCCGTCTCCATGGAGATGGCGCCAGCGTCATGCACCGCATCCGCCGCCGGGCTCACCGATGGCGCCCCGTCCCCCAGGTGGCTGCGGTGGCCGTCGACGAATTCGAAGTCGTGGCGGAACATGCCGATCAGGTGTTCCTCCAGGCCCATCATCAG
>JBKDTB010000249.1:0-44883 GCA_046340515.1 Cyanobacteriota bacterium
GCGCGACGGTGAAGATCAACTCCCGAACCGATAAGGATCAGAGCATGGCGGACAAGGTGGCCAGCGTCCAGGCGCTGTTGTGAGGCCAGGCCAGCCGGACCAGGCCGGCGAGGTTCTCGCGTTCTGGTTTGTTGAAACCCGGCCGCGCCAGTGGTTTGCCAAGGACGCCGCCTTCGACGCGTTGGTACGGGATCGCTTCCACGGGCTCACCCGGCTGGCGCTCGCCGGGGATCTCGACGCTTGGAGCGCTGCGGCGACCGGGGCCCTGGCGCTGGTGCTGTTGCTCGATCAGTTCCCCCGCCAGATCTGGCGCGACACGGCCATGGCCTTCGCGGGCGATCCCCGGGCTCTCGCTGAGAGTTTGCAAGCGGTGGAGCGGGGCTGGTTGGAGGCGGAGCCCGAGCAGGCGCGGCGCCAGTTCTGGCTGATGCCGCTGATGCACAGCGAAGACCTGGCGGTGCAGGAGGCGGCCCTGCCGCTGTTCGAGCGGTTCTGCGATCCCCGCACGGCCGAGTTCGCCCGTCGGCACCGGGATGTGATCGCTCGCTTCCGTCGCTTCCCCCACCGCAACGCGCTCATGGGGCGGATGTCGAGCGCGGAGGAGCTGGCCTTTCTGCAGTCGCCGGGGTCCCGGTTCTGATCGGCTCAGTGGAGGGGAGATCCTTCTCGACGGAGGAGAAGAAGCCGGCGCCGACGATGGTCATGAATGGCAGCCGTGCGAGCAGTTCCCCCTCGCTGAAGGTCTTGATCACCGCCAGGTGCTCCAGGCGGCTCTCGTCCTTGGCTGCCTCGATCAGGGTGAGGCCCATTGGTGCCGCACTCCCGGGGATCGGCCCCGGCAACGTCACGGGCTGTTGCCAGCGATGGATGCAAAGCTGAGGGGATGTCCACCAGGTCTCTCTGCGGGTTCCGCTCCGGCCCTCCTCAGGGTCGGGGGGCGCCTCAAGGGTGATGCGAGCCCGCCGGGATGGACGTTGGCTGCGCTGCCGCTCCGCATCTCAGGAGGCCAAGCGCCTGGGCACCGTGGCAGGGCTCTGAGGGCGCCAGGCCCTCGACAGGCTGAGGGTTCGCCCGTGGCCGGCCATCAATCCCTCAGACGCCGATGACAAGCGATTCTCAGTTGACGACATGAGACCGCATCATTGTTGGAGCAATAAGCCAGTCAGGTGATGTGTAGTCATTGTAATGGGCGGATGCAGACTCCGTAAACCACGGTTGCTCCTGAACTTTCCTGCTCAATGAATCACCCTTAGTAGCACAAAATCAAGCAAGTGCTGGGCAGTGGATCCCGCAATGCCGCTGTGAGGGCAAAGGTGTCTTGCGGAAACCATCGGCACAGCGCCGTGCAGATGAACGGGCGAACGGTGCACTATGTTGCTTGCAGTTATTTTTTGTTTCCACAATCCTCTACTCTCTTTCTGGCAGGCGAACCGAAAGGCGCCTGGCCGAGATTGACAGAACCTTGCCAAGCATTCCAAAATATTAAGTGGATTGCCATTCGACCGATCAATGCATAGCCTCGCTATGAGTGCATCACCAGCTCCATGACTGTGACCCTTTACGACCAGCTTGATTCGTGGGCAACATCTGCTCTAAATATCAATGGGGATGCGGCGCTAACCGCTGTTGTTGATGAATTCTACAAAGCAGCAATCGCCGATCAACGATTGTCACGGTTTTTTGAGGGTGCGGACTTGGAATCGCTGAAAAGGCACCAATTTAATTTCATGAGATATACCTTCAGTGAGGGGCGCTCCGGAAATTACACGGGTCGAAAAATCGGCGATGCGCATTCACGTCTGATTAGAGATTTTGGCCTGAATGAGGAACAATTTGACTATGTTGCTGAGGATCTTGTGGCTGTCCTGAATAGGTTCGAGGTCCCACAGGCAATCATTGATGGAGTCGTTGCTGCTATTTCGCCACTGCGAGAGCTTTTCATGCAAGCACAATTGCACTCTCCAGAAACTACATAACCTCAAGATACAGAAAATGGGCGCAGAGATTGCCGTCCTTGCTTCTCGTGCTGCCCGCTTCTGATCTTGGCGTTGAACTCAGACGGCCGCCAGGGGATCTCCAGCGCCCGTCGTTCCCGCCTGGCTTTTGTGGTGACGCCACAGGGTTGGACCTGAGTTCCTGGATGATCTTATTCAGACATCCGTCAACGCGCCTCAGGCCCCATCGGCCCGGGGTTCACAGGGCCGCCAACCCTGCCGACGCTTCCGGGCCCAGAGCTTGATCGCCTCCCCCCAATGAAACCGGGCCTGGATGCCGACGCGATGGACTTGTGCATGCGACGCCGTGAACTCAGGCGAGAGCTGCGGTGTCGCTAGGAAGAACAGGGCGAGAGTTGGTGCTCTCTTCCTGCCGCCATGCCTCTGCACAACGGGCCCATGCGCTCGGCCCGATGCTGTCTCGTCGACAAAAGGAAGGGCGAGAATGGCAACTGACCCGCTCCCACAGACGCGCCAGTTCGGTTGCCTCGGCTGTGCGCTGGACACTGAGCGGCTCAACCTGTTGCGGTGAGCCAGCACCAGCGCTCTTCCGCTGGCCGAGCACCCCAGCCACTCGGCTCCCAAGTTTTCAGCCAGAGGACCCGCCATTTCATGCAGCCTCTGGCTGAGAAGTAAACGGGAATCCTGCCGCGTTCAAGGGCACAGACAAGCATGAGTGACCAGATCCGCCATCTCGCCCCCTGACCAGATCAGTCCTGTCGAGGAAAGAGAAACTCTCTGACCTCGGTCGGAGACAACAATCAGTAGGTCTCAGGCAGGCCAGAGGGAAGGGAGACCATCTCATCTCCTGGCATCTCTCAATGAAAAACAAACGGAAATCAATCTGCTGGCAAGGTCTCAGCCAGGCCATGCGTTGCAAGCCGCCAAGGAGCCTCTGAAAAACCACCGGCTCGTCCCTGGTAGAGCGCCAAGATTCCAGGCTGGGCCTTCTGCGTTTCCATCGGAAGCTGGGTTTTCCAATGCGTCCCCAAGCCTCAACCCCTTGACTTGAAGAGTTGCACTCTTTTGTCATTTTTATACCACTCCAGCGAAAGTTCCCCGGCCCAAATCCAGGCCTGTATCGGGCAAACAACCCTCACAACCCTCCCCCCTCATCCTCCCCTGCCAACCCAATCCACCCAACGCCACCGTTCCCACTTCCCCAACCCATTGGGAGCCAACTCCGGACACAGGCGCCACTCCACCGGCCGCTGGGCGGGCGGAAGGGTCAACGCCAGTTCCCGCAACTCCCGCAAGAGGCTCTCCTCCCCCCCATCCCCGCAGGCCCGCACCAACGCCACCAACCGCTGCCCCCACTCCCGATCCAGCCGCGGCACCACCAGCAGGGCCGCCACGGGCAGGGCCCGTTCTGCCACCAGGCGCTGCAAGGCCCGTTCCACCTCCTCCGGAAACACGGTTTCGCCGCCGCTTTGCACTGCGCCATCCAAGCGCCCCAACAAAGTGAGCCCCCCGGGATCGAGGCGGCCCCGATCCCCGCTGCGCCACCACTCCCCCTCCATCGGCAGGGGGCGAAGCCGGCCGCCCTCCAGATGGCCCGGACTCAGGCTCGTCGCCCGCACCTCCACCGCGCCATCGCGGGCGGCAAGGCGCAGGCGAGCATGGGGCAATGGCAGGCCGCAGCCCCCGACGCCCGCCAGAAAGGCCTCCGGCGCCAGGGCCGTGACCATCGAGCCCGTTTCCGTGCTGCCGTAACAGGGGGCCAGGCGCAGACCCGCCGCGCGACTGCGTTCCACCTCCAACGGGGCCAGGGCGGCACCACCCACCCAAATCACCGCAAACGCCCGCAACCAGTCCACCCCCGCCGGATCAGCCAGGAGCCGATGGAGCTGGGTGGGCACCAGGGAGAGCAGGGCGGGTCGGCCGGACCGGAGGGGCAGGGCGCCGGCCAGCTCCCCCGGCCGACGCAGCTGGGCCGCGGGGAGTTCCCGATGCTCCGCCCCCCACTGACGAGCCCGCAGCCAGGGCATCAGGCCGCTCACGTGATGGCAAGGCAAGGGGTTGACCACCAGGGCCGCGGCGGGGTCGATCCCCAGCCGCCGCAGCCAGACCTCCGTTGCGGCGGCAGAGGCCTCCAGCCGAGCCAGGGGCTGCAGACACCAGCGCCGTCCCCCGTGGCTGCCGCCACTGCCCACCACCACCGCCGGTCCATCGGCCGTCCACTCCGGGGCCCCCTCCCCCAGGGCCTGCCGCAAGGCGCCCATCTCCCGGGCCGGGGCCAAGCCCACCACCCCGCCGCCCTGGCGCGGCAGGGCCGCCAGGACATCCACCAGGGCGGGGAGGCCCGCTTCCGCAGGCAACAGGATGGGGAACAGGGGGGAGGCCATCGGGTCAAGCCTGACGGGAAGCCACCTGCGCTTCCCTCTCTGCCGCCGCCCGCCACACCGCCTCCGGGTCTTCCGAACCCAGCGCTCCAGGGGCCCGCCAGCCGGGCGCCAGGCCCGGGGCCACTGGCGTGGGGCCAGCCGCCTGCAGCGCCGCCAGATGGGCCAGCCAGCGCTGGCCGATGCCGGTTTCAAAGCTCGTGCTCACCATCCACCTCGGCTGGCCCGCCTCCAGGGCCCGCAGCAGGGGGCGGGGATCGCCCTCCTGCGACGGCCTTCGCACCTGCCAACCGGGCCAGCGATCGCGCAGGGCGGGGTGGCGCAACAGGGATTCATCCAGGGCCACCGGCAGCCGCCCGGCCAGCGCTTCCAGTCCCGGCAGGTCCGCCGGATCCAGGGGCTGCTCCAGCCACTCCAGGCGGCCATCGCCCCGCAGGTGGTCGGCCCAGCGCTGGGCGGTGGCGCGATCGAACCCCCCGTTCGCATCCAGCCGCAGCCGGGCATCCGCCGGCAAAAGGGCCATCAGCTCCTGGTGCCAAGCCCGCTCCTCCTCCTCCTTGTGCACGCCCACCTTCCACTTCAAGGTGAGCGGCCAGGGCGCGGAAGGGCCTTCTGGCGACAGCGGCGGGGCGGAGCGGGCCGCCAGCAGGGAGCGAGCCACGGTCAAGGCCTCCGCGCCCGCGGGCAGCAGCCAGGCGGAAGGCGGCGCGGGACGCCAGCCCCCACTCGCGATCGGCCCCACCAACCCATCCGCCTCCGCCAGGGCCGCGCCCACCGCGAAGGCCAGGGGGGGAGGCAGGTGGGGCAGACAGGCCTCCAGTTCCCCCCGGGGCCGGGGGCCGTGCCAAACCTCCAGGGCCGCGCCGCAGCCCTCCAAAGCAGCGTCCTCAGCGTCGGCGAGCAAAAGGGGCGTCGCTTCCCCCCAGCCCACCGCCCCGTCGGCCGTTTCCAGCCGCAACAGCCAACCCCGCCGCAGGGCCAAGGATCCGGCCGCCGTCTGGAGCGTGGCGGGGAGGCGAAAGGCAAAGGGCCGCCAGTGGAGCTGGATCCATTCCCCGCCCCTCATCGCCCCGGCAGCCCCTGCCACCAGGGCCCCAGGGCCAATCCGGCCGCCAGGCCCAGGCCACTCAGGGCCTGGAAGCGCAGGGCCAGGAATTTGCTCCCCGCCACCTGGCCCGGTTGATCGTGCCCCGTGGCGAGCAGACGAATCAAGGCCCGGGCCGGAGGAAGTCCCAGCCCGGCCAGCAGGGCCGTGACGGGCCACCAGCCCAACACCACCGGCGCCCACTGCAGGGCCAGGCTGCCGGCCACGAACCAGGGCACCAAAGCCGCGGCGCGGCGGGTGCCGAGCCGCACCACCGGCGAGCGCTTGCCATGGGCTGCGTCCTCCTCCACCTGGTGGAAATGGGAGCAAAACAACACCAGGGTGGTCGCCAGGGCCGGCCCCGCTCCCAACACCAGGGCCGAGAGCCAGGGGCTGGGGGCCGGAGCGGCGGGCGGGGGGGCCACGGCCATCAGGGCGGCGGCGGTGGCGAAGGGGCCGAAGGCCAGCCAGCAGAGCGGTTCACCCAAACCCCGATAGCCCAGGCGAAAGGGCGGACCTTGATACAAATACCCAAGTCCGCAGCAAGCCAGGACCAGAACCAGAACGACGGGCGTGCTGCGCAGCGCCACCAGCGCCATCAGGGCCAGGCCCAGGCCCAGGCAGCCATGGGCCAGCAGGGCGATGCGATCCCGGCGCCCCGTCAGCGTCACCAGCGAATGGGGCTTGCCCACCGTGTCCACACCGGTGTCGGCATCAAAAACGTCGTTGGCCAGGTTTTCCCAGGCCAGCAGCAGGATGGCCGCCAACAGGAACAGGCCCACCTGGTCGCCTCGCACCGGCAGCCCCTGCCCCAAGCGCCAACCCGCCGCCAGCAGCACGGGCATCACGGCCACCGCGTACATCGGCCACTTGATCGCCGCCCGCCAGAGGCGCCCGCGATCGGCCGACGCCCCGGCCGGGGACGGGGAACGGGAGGGCGTGGCGTAACGGCTTGCGACGACCTGGGGCTCCAGCGGGCCTGGCACAGGCGTTGAACGGGCAAAGACCCATACATTTGAGCAGCTCTTCGTCCCTGACCCGAGGCTCCCCTGGTGCTGGCCCCCCCGACCTTCCCCGGGTTGCTTGCCGCCGCCGCCGCGCTCGCCCGCCGCGCGGAGCTCGCGGCCGGCGCCGCCACAGACGAGGAACCCGTGCTCAGCCTGGCGCTGCCCCTCCAGGCCGGCAACGTCACCAGCCTCGATCCCCTCGCCCTGCTGCCCGCCCTGGGCACCAGCGATTCCTTCCGCTTCCTCTGGGACGGCGCTCCGGGCCTCTGCCTGGCGGCCAGCGGTCGTTGCAACAGCCTGCAGCTCAGTGGTCCGCGCCGTTTCGAGCTGGCCCAGCGCTTCTGCGGTCTCAGCCTGCAGCGCCTGGCCGTTCCCCCGGGCCCCCTGCCCCCTCTGGCCCGGCCCCGGGTGGTGCTGGCCTTCGCCTTTTTCGACAACCCCGTCCATCAGGGCGGCGCCGTGCCCGGCGTGGAGGCGGTGCTCCCCCGCTGGCAGTTGAGCCGCCAGGGGGGGCATTGTTGGTTGCGGCTGCAGCGGGGCCTGGGGGGCGCCATCACCCCCCGCGCCGTGGCGGAGGAACTCTGGGAGATGGCCCGCCATCTTGAAGGCTTGGCCACCCTGGACCCTGAGCCGGCCCACCTCGGCGCCACCGCCCTGGCGCCGCTTGTGGCCGCCGGCTCCGATTGGCGCGACCCCTACCGGGCGGCCCTCCATCGCGGCCTCGCCCTGGTGGAGCAGGGAGAGTTGCGCAAGCTGGTGATCGCGGCCCGGGAACGGCTGGAGCTGCGCGGTCCGCTGGACCCCAGGCTGCTCCTGGCCCACCTGCGCCGCAGCCAGCCCGGCAGCTGCCGGTTTCTCTGGCAGAGCACCGCTGACGCGGCCCTGCTGGGGGCGTCTCCCGAGCGGTTGTTCAGCCTGCGAGAGGGTCTGCTGCGGGCGGATGCCCTCGCGGGCACTCGCCCCAGTGGCGCCGGCGCGGGCGAACTCCTCGGTTCCGAGAAGGACCGCCATGAGCACGAGCTGGTGGTGGAGACCATCACCCAGGTGCTCCGCCGGGCCGGCCTGGCCCCCCGCCACCCCCGCCATCCCCGGCTGGCCCGCCATGGCGGCCTGGTGCACCTCCACACCCCGATCACCGCCGCGCAGGGGGGGCAGAGCCCCCTGGCCCTGGCTGAAGCGTTGCACCCCACCCCCGCGGTGGCCGGCCTGCCCCGACGGGAGGCCATGGCCTGGCTCCGCACCCTGGAGCCCTTCGAGCGGGGCCACTACGCCGCCCCCATCGGCTGGATCGACAACCAGGGCGACGGGGAGTTGCGGGTGGCGATCCGCAGTGGTCTGCTGCGGCCGGGCCGCTTGGAGATCACGGCCGGCGCGGGGCTGGTGCGGGGATCGGTCCCCGACCGGGAGGAGCGGGAGGTGGCCTTGAAGCTGCGGGTGCTGCGGGATCAGCTGCTGCCTGTCGGCGCGGGGGCCAGCAGGCGGGCGATCGTCTGATCCGCCAGGGGGATCCCCCCCAGCCGCTCCACCTCCCGCACCCCGGTGGGGCTGGTGACGTTGATTTCACTCAGCCGGCCATCGATCACGTCGATGCCGACAAAGAAGAGGCCCTCCGCCCGCAGCACCGGGGCCAACTCCGCGCAGATCTCCCGTTCCGCCGCCGTGAGCTCCGCCGCCTCAGGGGTGCCTCCCACCGCCAGATTGCTGCGAAACTCCCCGCCCGACGGCACCCGGTTCACGGCGCCCAGGGGCTCCCCATCCACCAGCAGGATGCGCTTGTCGCCGGCGCTGACGCCGCTGAGGAACGCCTGGGCCATCCCCGGCTGGGCCTCCATCTGGGTGACCAGCTCCAACAGCGCCCGCAGGCCGGCCGTGACCGCCGAGGCGAACACCACCCCCTGGCCGGCCCGGCCCGCCAGGGGTTTGAGCACCACCTCTCCATGCTCCCGCGCGAAGGCCGCCAGGGTGTCCACCCGGCTGCTCACCACCGTCGGCGCCATGCGATGGCCAAAGCGCAGGGCGCTGAGCTTTTCATTCCAGGCCCGCAGCGACGCCGGTCGATTGATCACCCGCACCCCCCGCCGCTCCCCGAGCTCCAGCAGATGGGTGGCGTAGAGATAAGCCTCATCCACCGGCGGATCCTTCCGCATCCACACCACCGGGAAGCGATCCAGCGGCAGCCACTGGGGGGCCCCCCGCCGCACCCAGGGATCCGGCACCTGCCATTGACCCTCCCGGCAGGCCATTGCGGCCAACTCCAGGGGGCAGGCCCTCACCCAGGCGCCGTAGCCACCGCCTGGATGGAGTTCGGCGGAGAGATCCGCCAGTTCGCAACACCAGGGCTGTCCCCCCGCCCGCTGCAAGGCCTGCATCAGGGCCACGGAGGTGTCCTTGGCGGGGTTGAGCCGCTCCAGCGGATCCATCACAAACAGCTGGCGGAGACCGGAAGGATCCAGATCCCGTCTGTCGTTTCCTGCTGCGGCTTCCCTCACCCCTGCCGTCCCAGGAGGGCATCCAGCTGTCCTCGGCGCTCCAGGGCGTGCAGATCGTCGCAACCGCCGATGGGCTGGTTGTGGATGAAGATCTGGGGCAGGCTGCTGCGACCCTCCGCCCGTTCGGTCATCGCCCGCCGGGCCTGGTTGTCGCCGTCGATGGCGTATTCCCGGTAGGCCACCCCCTTGCGATCCAGCAAACTCTTGGCCCGAAGGCAGAACGGACAAGCGCGCCAGGTGTAGATCTCCACAGGGGCGGGTCCAGCGCTTGCCGCCGGGTCGTGAGGAGCCATCGGGCATCCGTTGCGTCGCCTTGGATCCTAGGGGCGGTTCCAGCTGCGCTGATAGCGTCAGCAGACCGCGCCCTGGTGCCCCATGTTCGATCTGACGGATTTCAAGCGCGATCTCTCCGAACTCAGCGACCGCCTGGGCCATGCCCAGGACTGTCTTTGACGTCCCCGCACTGAAGGCACGGCAACAGGATCTGGAGCAACTGGCCGCCCAGCCCGGCTTTTGGGACGATCAGGCCCAAGCCCAGCGCCAAATGCGCCAGCTCGATGAGGTGCGCGCCCAGCTGGACCAGCTTCAACGCTGGCGGGGCCTTGTCGACGATGGCCGGGCCACCCTTGAACTCCATGACCTGGAGCCCGATGAGGAGCTGTTGGCCGAAGCCCACAGCGGCCTGCTGCGGTTGCGGGGCGATCTCGATCGCTGGGAACTGGAGCGCCTCCTCAGCGGCCCCTACGACAAGGAGGGAGCCGTGTTGAGCATCAATGCCGGCGCCGGCGGCACCGATGCCCAGGACTGGGCCCTGATGCTCATGCGCATGTACACCCGCTGGGCGGAGGACCACGGCATGAAGGTGAGCGTGGATGAGATCACGGAGGGGGAGGAAGCGGGGATCAAGAGCTGCACGATTGAGATCGAAGGCCGCTACGCCTACGGCTACCTGCGCAAGGAAAAGGGCACCCACCGACTGGTGCGCATTTCCCCCTTCAATGCCAACGACAAACGCCAGACCAGCTTTGCTGGCGTGGAGGTGATGCCCAAACTGGACGACCAGCTCGACCTGGAGATCCCGGACAAGGACCTGGAGATCACCACGTCCCGTTCGGGCGGGGCCGGGGGGCAGAACGTGAACAAGGTGGAAACCGCCGTGCGCATCCTGCATGTGCCCACCGGCCTGGCCGTGCGCTGCACCCAGGAGCGCTCTCAGCTGCAAAACAAGGAAAAGGCGATGGCCCTCTTGAAGGCCAAGCTGTTGGTCATTGCCCAGGAGCAACGGGCGGCGGAAATCGCCGACATTCGGGGCGACATCGTGGAGGCGGCCTGGGGCAACCAGATTCGCAACTACGTGTTTCACCCGTATCAGATGGTGAAGGATCTGCGCACCGGCGAGGAAACCACCGACGTGCAGGGCGTGATGGATGGCGATCTGGATCCCTTCATTCAGGGCCTGCTTCGGCAGGGGGTGGAGGTGGGCGTGGCGGCGTGACGCCTGGCCCGCGCGAGCCGGGCGCTCTGCCCATTCTCCCTTTATGGTCTTGGCTTTGCAGCTCCCTGCGATGGCCCGCTCCGTCGATGACAGCCTGGCCTCCTCCGCCGGCAGCCCTCCAGCCAAGGAGGAATCGGCGGGATTCATCAAGCTGGCCATGCGCAACATGGTGCGCAAAGGTCGGCAGAGCCTGCTTCACTTCTCACTCACGGCTCTGGGGTTGAGCGCCTTTCTCCTGCTGCTGGCCTGGCTGGGCCGCCCCGGGGTTGTCCTCTGAGCCCTCCCCTGGCGCCGCCCTCCCACCTCCCGCCTTCGATGTCCCTCGACCGTCCCCCTGGCCTGGATCTCAGCCTGTCCGCGGGGGGGGAGGAGGATCGGCTGGAAGAGGTGTGGCATCACCACCTCAGCGCCTGGTTGAACGACCTGGCGCCCGACCTGCCCCCGCCCCTCCAGGCAGGTAGCTACAGCCTGGGTCTGACCCTCTGTGACGACGCGGAGATCAGCGCCCTCAACGCGGAATGGCGCGGCCAGCCGGGTCCGACGGATGTGTTGGCCTTTGCGGTCCAGGACGCTCCCATCCCCCTGCCCCGGACCCCGTTGGAACCGGATCCGCAACAGGCGGGCGCCCTCCCGGAGGGCCTGCCCCTGGAGCTGGGCGACATCGTGATCTCCCTGGACACCGCCCGGCGCCAGGCGGAAACCGAAGGCCACTCCCTCTCCCGGGAGCTGCTTGTCCTGGCCAGCCACGGCCTGCTGCACCTTCTGGGCTGGGACCACCCCGATGCCCCCTCCCTGGCGGCCATGCTCGCCCGCCAGGAGCAGCTGCTCGACGCCACCGCACACCTCCCGGAGGTGTCAATCGCGTCTTGCGATCCCGGGACCACGGGTTAAGGTGCCGTCATCAAGTTGAGTGGTGTGGATTGGCGTTGCCCTTACCCGATCACCAGCCAACCCAGCTCCACGAGGTGGGCGGTGACATGCACCGTGGGGCCCGTCGTCTGCGGGTGGGGGCCTGGAAGATCGCCGGCGATCTGCCCTCCAGCTTCCGCTACGCCGCCCAGGGCTTGGCCTACAGCTTTGCCAGCCAACGCAACTTCCGCATCCACGTCGGCATGGGGCTGGTCGTGTTCTGCCTTGGCCTCTGGCTGGGCTTGAGCACCGATCGCATGGCCGTGCTCGTCTTGACCGTGGCCGCCGTGCTCGTGCTGGAGCTCCTCAACACCGCCACCGAAGCGGTGGTTGACCTGGCGATCGGCCGCAAGTTCCATCCCCTCGCCCGCATTGCCAAAGACTGCGCCGCGGCGGCGGTGCTCGTGGCCGCCATCTCCTCCTTGCTCATCGCCCTCCTGCTGCTCCTCCCCCCCCTGCTGCAGCGGTTCGGCCTGCTCGCCCGTTGAGGAGGCCCCATGCTTCTTGTTCTGGACAACTACGACAGCTTCACCTTCAACCTGGTGCAATACCTGGGCGAGCTGGCCGCCACCCATCCCCTGGCCGGCGACGTGCGGGTCGAGCGCAACGACGCCCTCAGCCTCGCCGAGATCCGCCGTCTCTCTCCCCGAGCCCTCCTGATCTCCCCGGGACCGGGGGATCCCGACCAGGCGGGAGTGTGCCTGGAGGTGCTGCGGGAGCTGGGGCCCCACCTCCCCATCCTTGGCGTTTGTCTGGGCCACCAGTGCCTCGGCCAGGTCTTCGGCGGCCGGGTGGTGCGGGCAGACACGTTGATGCACGGCAAGACGTCCGCCGTGCGCCATGGGGGCCAAGGCGTGTTCGCCGGCCTCCCCGACCCCCTGATCGCCACGCGCTACCATAGCCTGGTGGTGGAGCGCCCTTCCCGGCCGGACGTGCTGGAGGTGACCGCCTGGTTGGAGGATGGCACGATCATGGGCCTGCGTCACCGCCACTGGCCCCACCTGCAGGGCGTTCAGTTCCATCCCGAGAGCGTGCTGACGGAATCGGGCCATGCCCTCCTGGCCAATTTCCTCACCCAGGCCGAGGACCACGCCGCCAACCACTGCTAACTTCGCGCGACAACGGTCCTCCATCCATGCCTGTCGCCTCCGCGCCCGTTCGCCGTTGCCGAAGGACCGGTGGCTGGCTGGCGGCCGCGCTCTTGAGCGCCACCCTCTCCCCTGGCGCCGTCCAGGCCCAAGGGGGCGTGCGCATCACCAGCCACGGCCACAGCGCCCTGCTCATCGAGGGTGGCGGGGCCCGGGTGTTGCTCAATCCTTTCCGCGCCGTGGGTTGCGCCGCCGGCCTGGCCGAACCGCGGGTGAGTGCGGATGTGATCCTCGCCAGCAGCCTGCTCAAGGATGAAGGGGCAGCCGTGGCGAGGGGCCGGTTCCTCAGCAAACCAGGTTCCTATCAGGTGGCCGGCCTGCGGATCGAGGGGATCGGCCTCCCCCATGACCGGGTGGAGGGCCGCCGCTTCGGACAGGCCACGGTCTGGCGCTGGCGCCAGGGTGGCCTGGACTTCGCCCACCTCGGGGGCACGGCCGGAACCGTCAGCGCCGCCGACAAGGTGCTCCTCGGCCGGCCGGATGTGCTCATCATCGGCGTGGGGGGCGGGGCGAAGGTCTACACCGGCGCCGAAGCGGCCGCCGTGGTGAAGGATCTCAATCCCCGTCGGGTGATCCCGGTGCAGTTCACCCGGAGCGGTCCCGCGCCGTCCTCCTGTGACCAGGGCGGCCTGCAACCCTTCCTGGATGCCCTCGGTTCCCCCACCGTGCGCCAAGCCGGCAGCACCTTGAGCCTCACCCCGCCCCTGGGCGATGGCCTTGTCGTGGAGGTGATGCGTTGAGGCCTCCATCGCCAGCTCTGTCCGTGCCGCCCACTACAGGCCCCCGGACCCGGTGGACATAGGGTCCCGCCAGCCATGACGTCTTCCGTGCCCAGCGCTCCCCTCCAGGTGGCCATCGTGGGGGCGGGCAGCGCCGGACTTCTGCTGGCCGCCTTGTTGCATCGGCAGGGCCACCAGGTGCGCGTGTTTGAAAAGGCAGAGCGGCTGCGCACCGATGGCTGCGGCATCCTGCTGGTGAAGAGCGGCGTGGAGGCCATCGCCGCCAGTGGGTTGGAGGGTTTGCTCGATCGTTTTCTCCGCCAGGGGCTGCCGGTGAGCCGCTTCGTCGTGCGCAATCTGCGCGGCGACCTGATCGACAGCTCCCCCGCGCCCCGGGAGGAGGGGGATCTCCCCTCCCTGCTGATCCATCGGCGGGTCATTCTCGAATCCCTGGCCGAGGCCCTTCCCGCCGAACGGATCACCTTCGGGGCGGAGCTGGTCGGCTGGCGCCAGGGCGGCGCGGGGGCGGGCCCGGTGGAGGCCGTCTTCCGCCAGGGGGATCCCTGGCAGGGAGATCTGCTGGTGGGTGCCGACGGGATCTTCTCCCGCGTGGCGCCCCTTCTGGCGCCTGAGCGCCGCTTGAACTACCTCGGCGATCGGGTCTGGCGGGGGGTGGTGGCCGATGACACCTTCTGCCGCGACGGCGCGTTCTTCGTCTATGCCAGGGGACGGGGGGTGTACGCCAACGTGTTTGATCTCGGCCCCGACTTCCGGGGTCAGTCGCTCACCCACTGGGGCTTCTTCCAGGAGGAGCCCCTGCCGGCCGATCGGGACGACCAACGACGTCTTCTGGAGGAACCCGTGCCTCCGGAGGCCCTGGCCAAGGTGCCCGCCGACCTGGCCGCCCTGATTCGCGCCACTCCCCCGGAGGCCCTTGTGGCCAACTGGTCGTTCGACATTGATCCCCTGCCGCGAGTGCACCAGGGTCGGGTGGCGTTGATCGGCGATGCCGCCCACGCCATGAGCTCCTCCCAGGCCCGGGGCATGACGGCGGGGCTGGAGGACGCGGTGGCCCTGGCCAGGGCGCTGGAGCTCGGGAGCGGAGACCTCCCCGGGGCGTTGGGCGCCTGGGAGGCGGAACGGTTGCCGGTGGTCCATGGCTACCAGGAACGCAGCCGCGCCGTCAGCGCCCGCACTGGCCGCCGCCGCCCCCCCCGCGTGCTGCGCTCCAGCGCCCCCCCTCAGGGCGGTGTCCCCACCGCCGAGGCCTCCAGCGCCTGAAACGTCCGCCAAAACCGTTCCATCTGCTCCCGCGTGCCGATGCTCACCCGCATGGCGCCATCGATCAACGGTTTTCCCGCCATCGATCGCACCAGAATTCCCGCCGCCCGCAAACCCGAGTCCACCTCCTCCACGGGCCGGTTCGGCCAAATCAGCAGATAGTTGCCCCCGTCCACGTGATGGCGCACCCCGGACCGGGCCAATTCCCCCGCCAACCACTCCTTGGCTTCGATCACCGCCTCCACATAGGTGTCCACATAGGCCTGATCCGCCAGGGCCGCCCGGGCGGCCGTCACGGCGAAACTGTTCACGTCGTAGGGACCGCCCACGCGACTCAGCCGCTCCACCACCGCGCTGGAGCCGATCGCGAAGCCGATGCGCAACCCCGCCAGCCCGGCGGTCTTGGAGTGGGTGCTCAACACCAGCTGGTTGGTATGAAGGGCGAAGGCATCCGCGGCGTCCGCCGCGACGGCCCGCTCCTCCAACAGGGGCAGAACGCTGTCTCCACTGAACGCCTCGTAGAGCTCATCCACCACGAGGAGGGTGTCGGGAGCGGCGGCGGCCAAGTCGAGGATTCGGGCGGGGGCGAGCCGGGTGCCCGTGGGATTGTTGGGGTTGCAGATCAGCAGAAGTCGCGGCGCCTCAGGGTGGCGGGCGGCGAGGGCGGCCTGGATCTCCGCCAAGGGGAAGGCGAAACAGGGCAGGTGGTAGGGGATCGCCTCGATCTCCATGCCCTGCATGCGGGCGCAGGGGGCGTAGTAGCCGAAGGTGGGGGCGGTGGTGAGCAGGCGATCACCGGGGCGGCCGTAGGCATGGAAGATCGCGTGCAGCGCCGCGTCCACCCCGTTGAACAGGCCGATTTGGGAGGGAGCAAGGTGACGGCCGGAGCCGCCCAGGGAGGCCAACACCGCTTCCCGCAGGCCGTCGTATTCCGGATAGATCGCGTAGTGCTCGGGGGGAATGGCGCGGATGGCCTCCACCACCAACGGGCTGGGTCCGAGGGTGTTCTCGTTGAAATCCAACCGCAGCAGGCCGCGGCGCCCCTCCAGGGGGGCGCTGTAGGCCTGCAATCCCTCAACCTCCGGACGAGACGGCGGTGCGGAACGCGAGAAGCCCCCTGGAGGCGCAACGGCCATGTGCTGGCTGTCCCCATGCCTTCCACCAACCTAGGGCGAGAGGGGACTGCCCCACCAGCCACTTGCCAAGCGGCCCCTCCAAAATCCACCATGGCGGTGCTTTCCTTCCAGACACCATGCCCGCTGAGCGCACGTTCCTCGCCATCAAGCCGGATGGTGTGCAGCGGGGATTGGTCGGCGAGATCATCGGTCGCTTCGAGCGGAAGGGCTTCAAGCTGGTGGGCCTCAAGCAGCTCACCCCCACCCGGGAGCTGGCGGAAAACCACTATGGCGTCCATCGCGAACGACCGTTCTTCGCCGGCCTGGTCGACTTCATCACCAGTGGCCCTGTGGTGGCGATGGTGTGGGAAGGCGATGGCGTGATCGGTTCCGCCCGGCTGATGATCGGCGCCACCAAACCCCTCGAAGCCGGCCCGGGCACCATCCGCGGGGATCTGGCGATCAACATCGGCCGCAACGTGATCCATGGATCGGACGGAGCCGAGACCGCCGCCCAGGAGATTGCGCTCTGGTTCGCCGATCACGAATTGAGCGCCTGGACGCCAGCCGACCAGGTCTGGCGCACCGAAGCGGCCTGATCCGGTCCGCCCCCGGGGGAAAGCGCTCGCAAAGTTGGTCCTGAAACAGAGTGTCCCCGGGGGCGGTTCCAAAAAGATTCATGCGGTTTAATCTGGGGAGATTCGCCCGATCTGGGCCCCCCCGAAAACCGTTCCCCGATTTGGCTTCCCTTCCTTTTTCCCTGAGACGTGTCGGCGCCCAAATCCTCGGCCCGCTTCTGGATCAACGCCCAGCCTCCCGCTTGATCCGGAAAACGGCGAGGAAGGATGCGCATTTGATTCTGATCAATATCGTCTGCTCCCTGCTCAATGCAGCCATGGAAGGCCTCACCTTTGGGGTGGTCTTTCTAGCGATCAAGGTGCTTTCCAAGTCGGAGGGAGGCAGCTTGGGCATCAGCAACGAAACGGTGATTCAGTGGTTTCCAGAGCTTGTTCGCTGGCTCAATCAGATCTCAGAATTTCAAGCTTTCTCTTTGCTGATTGCCTCTGCGGTCATTTTGAAGATTGCCCAGGGCTTTTTGCTTTATCTCGGCTCCGTCTCGATGGGCTACTTCGCCAACCGAGTCTCCAGAAAGCTCACATCTCTCCTCCACGCCCAGGTTCTCAATTTCAGCTTTTCCTGCGCCAGCCGCTATCGCATCGGCGAACTTCAATACATCAACAGCGCAGGACCCGGCAGCGTCATCACCGAAATCATTACCTACAACGGTCTTTTTGTCACCGTCCTGATGCTGATCACCTATCTGGTGGTCCTGATCAAGCTCTCCCCCTGGCTGCTGATCGCCGCCGTGGCTCTTGGACTGGCGTCGATGGGAGTTCAACGTTATCTGCTTCCCAGGGTGACGGCAAGGGCGTTTGTCACGACGGAGCTCTCCAAGGAATTGACCAGCCGCATGACGGAAAACATCCAAGGACTGCGCTTGCTGCACACCACGGGGTTTCTTGACGAGGCCGCCAACGAAGTGGACAGGCAAACCCATCAACTGGAACACAACCTTCGTGGCCAAACCAGACTGAATTCCGTCAATGGACCGGTAACAGTTGTTCTGCCAATGATCATGATTGCCATGATCGCCTGGCTGAGCCTGGTTGTCTTTGGTCAAAAGACCTCAGGCGTGCTCCCAAGCCTGGTCACTTTTGTCGTTGCCCTCCAGCGCCTGAATGGCTCGATTGGATCCATCTCAGACCAGATCATGCGGTTCAAGAGCAACTCGGCCAACTTGAATCTTCTGAACGAGTTTTTGCTCGAAACAGACAAGGAATTCCGCCGTCATTCCGGCCTTCTTTTTCCAGGCCTCTCCAAAGAAATTGCCTTTCAACACGTTGGCCTCACCTATGGTGCCAGCCCCCTCCCCGCGCTGGTTGATGTCAATTTCCGCCTGGCTCGTGGACAGACGGTCGCCCTCGTTGGCCGCAGCGGTGCCGGGAAAA
The DNA here is from genome assembly GCA_046340515.1 of Cyanobacteriota bacterium. Taxonomy (GTDB): domain Bacteria; phylum Cyanobacteriota; class Cyanobacteriia; order PCC-6307; family Cyanobiaceae; genus Cyanobium. The sequence continues at coordinate 17,593 of JBKDTB010000249.1, forward strand.
GTTCCATTGCCGATCTCCTGGCTGGTCTCTATGAACCCAGCGAAGGACAGATTTTGGTTGATGGGGTCAACTTCCTCTCCTTCGACCTCACCAGTTGGCAACGACGGATCGGCGTCGTCAGTCAAGACACATTTCTCTTTAATGACTCGATCGCAGCCAACATCTCCTTCGGCTGTCCAAATGCGAGCTTGGCCGACATTCACTTCGCCGCCCAGCAGGCCCAGGCGGCCGGATTCATCGAGACATTGCCGGATGGATACAACACCCTCGTCGGCGAACGGGGCTACAGACTGAGCGGCGGCCAACGGCAGAGGCTCTCCCTGGCGCGGGCCATCCTCCGCAACCCCGATCTGCTCATCCTCGATGAAGCCACCAGCGCCCTCGACACGGAAAGTGAGCGTTTGGTGCAGGAGGCGATTGATCGTTTTGACGGCACCCACACCATTCTTGTGATCGCTCACCGACTGAGCACGATCATCAATGCCGATCAAATCTATGTTCTGGATCAGGGGCGCATCATTGAGCATGGCAATCACCACGAACTGCTTCAGCAAGAGGGTCGCTACGCCAAGCTCTGGCAGCAGCAGGTGCGAGCGGCCAAAACCAATCCCGTGCCCTTGCTTCCCTGACGAGACTCCGGATCACCCACCCAAGTTTGATTTCGTCCCCACTCGGCTGTCGTCCTGACGCAAGTTTCGCTGACAGGCTGGTCAGAGTTCCGCCGTTGTCCAGAGCCTTCCTCGCTTTCTCCAGAGCCTTCCTGGCGTTCCTTGCGGAGGCCCCCATCCACAGGGTTTCATGCTCGCGACAAGGGGCTGCATGTCCCACCTGCTTGACGCCGGTTCTTTGCGGGTCGATCCAGCCTCAGGTCTCACCAGCCAGGGGGGCGACTGGAAAACGATCCGCGCGAAACGCCGCCAACCAGCGTTCGCACTCCGCGTCCTCGCCAGGCCTGGTGAGGGCCGCCACCAGGATGTCCGCGGTGATCGCCGCCAACAAGACCCCATTGCGGTGGTGGCCCGCAGCCAGCCAGACCCCCGAGATCGGTCCGGGACCCAGGAGCGGGGCCCCATCGGGGGTGCAGGGGCGGAACCCCCACCAGCGCTCCATCGGTGGCCAGGCGCTGGCCTCGGGCAACAGGGAGGCCACCCCCCGCTCCAGCTGCCCCTGGCCCGCTGGCGTCAGACCAGCGGAGAAACCCGCCTCCGGTTCGCTGGTGGCTCCCACCACCACCAGGCCGTCCTCCCGCGGCACCAGATAGGTGCCCGGGCCAAACAGCACCCGCCGCAGAGCCTCCCGGGGCCCCTGGAGCGACAACATCTGCCCCTTCAAGGGCCGCACGGGCAGATCAGGGAGCAACCGGGCCGTCCAAGACCCGCAGGCCAGGACGGCGCGGGAGGCGGGAAGGGTGGCCACCGCGCCATTCGCGCGCCGCACCCGCACCCCCTCCAGAACCGGTTGGTCACCGGAGGTGGTGCACAACTCCAGCACCGTGCTCCCCTCCTCAAAGGACACGCCGCGTCGCACGCAAGCCGCTTCCAGGGCCCGCATCAGACAGCGGCGGTTGTCCAACTGACCGTCCTGGCGAAAGAGCAGGCCGCACCGCCAGGATGGGCCAATGCCCGGCACCTCCCTCTCCAGGGCCTCCCGTGCCAAGGGCTCGCCGAGGGAGGCGGTGGGGAAGGCCTCCCGGTCGGCGGGATGGGCAAAGGGCACCACGATGCCCGTGAGGCGCAGACCGCAAGGGAGGCCGCTGTCGGCCTCGATCTCCTCCACCCAGCGGGGAATGCGGGCCAGACTGGCCTGACCGAGGGCCAGCAGGGGGCCCTCCAGACCCTCCGCGTGCGGAGCCAGCATCCCCGCAGCCACAAAGCCGGCGGCCTCGCCCCGACATCGGCTGAGCACCCTCACGTCGATCCCCTGACGCGCCAGAGCGTGGGCGATCGTCAGGCCCATCAGACCTCCTCCGAGGATCAGCACCGGGTCGGCGGCGGCGGACGCCATGGCGGCAGTTGCGGATCCTTCCAGTGTGACCAGGGCCGAAGGCCGGACGGCACGAAGGCTCTCCGTATGATCGCTGCAGCTCGTGCGGCCCGGCCGCCCTGACGGAGCCCTCCATGGCCAGCGCCGCCGCTTCCGCCACCCCAACCGCCATGTCCAAAGCGGATCCCGCCCCAGCCTGGGAGGCGGTCATTGGTCTGGAAATCCATGTGCAGCTGGCGACAGCCAGCAAGATTTTCAGTCCTGCCGCCACCAGCTTCGGGGAAGTGCCGAACACTCAGATTGACCCCTTGGTGTGCGGTTTGCCGGGCACCCTGCCTGTGCTCAACGAAAAGGTGTTGGAGTTTGCGGTCAAGGCGGCCCTGGCTTTGAACATGCAGATTGCTTCCCACAGCAAATTTGATCGCAAGCAGTATTTCTATCCAGATCTGCCCAAGAACTACCAAATATCACAATATGATGAGCCCATTGGTTTCGAAGGGCACATTGAGGTGGAAGTCGCCGAGAAGGGAAAGGAAACCTACACCAAAGTCATCGGCATTGAACGCCTGCACATGGAAGAAGATGCGGGCAAATTGGTGCATGCTGGAAGCGACCGCTTGGCCGGCAGCAGCCATTCGCTTGTGGATTACAACCGGGCTGGGGTGGCCCTGGCGGAAATAGTCAGCAAGCCAGACTTGCGCACGGGACGGGAAGCGGCTGAATACGCGGCGGAAGTGCGCAGGATCATGCGCTATCTCGGCGTCAGTGATGGCAACATGCAGGAAGGTTCCCTGCGCTGTGATGTCAACATCTCTGTGCGTCCCGGGCCAGATGCGCCCTTCGGAGTGAAGGTGGAAATCAAAAACATGAATTCCTTCAGTGCGATTCAAAAAGCCTGCGATCACGAGATCCAGCGCCAGATCAAGGCGATTGAAGCGGGAGAAGCGATTCGCCAGGAAACCCGTCTCTGGGATGAGGGAAAACAACAAACAAAAACAATGCGGAGCAAGGAAGGCAGCAGTGATTATCGCTACTTCCCCGAGCCTGATCTCGGACCCATTGAAGTGAGTGAAGCCGAGCGCGAACGTTGGCGATCGGAATTGCCGGAATCTCCCGCCAGCAAGCGTCACCGCTACGCCGAAACCCTTTCCTTGTCGCCCTACGATGCGCGGGTTCTCACGGATGAACGGCCGATGGCGGAGTATTTCGAAGCCACTGTCGCCGCAGGAGCTGATCCCAAGGCGGCCGCCAATTGGATCACAGGGGATATTGCCGCCCATGTCAACGCCCAGCGGCTCCCCTACCAAAGTCTGCCCTTCCGTCCCGTCGACCTGGCGGAACTGCTGACACTCATCGGAGACGGAACCATCAGCGGCAAGATTGCCAAGGAGATCCTCCCCGAGCTGCTGGACCATGGAGGGTCAGCCAAGGCGGTGGTGGAGGCCAAAGGCCTCGGCATGATCAGTGATCCCGCCGCCATCACGGCGATCGTGGATGAGATTCTGGCGGCCCATCCCGCTGAGGTGGAGGCGTTTCGTGCTGGCAAAACAAAACTGCGCGGCTTCTTTGTCGGCATGCTCATGAAGCGCACCGGTGGCCGCGCCGATCCCCAGTTGGCCAACCGATTGCTGACGGAGAGGCTGGAGGGATGAACAACGCTCCAACGGACCCCAACACCCTGGAGGCTTTGGAAGGGGAACTGCGCCGGGGCAGTCTGAGTCTTGATTCACTGCGTGCCTATCTTGAGAGCGATCTGCCAGTGCACGTGCGCATTGAGTTGGAGTGGATGCTCTTTGCCATCAAGCAGTTGGAGGATCATCGCGAACGATTGGTGCAACGGCTGGCTGAGCATCGCTCTTGAGGGATCCAGCCTTGCCTTGGGCAAGGGCGAGAGCCACCTGCTTGGCCAGGGCCTCAGGAGAGCCGCTGTTGTCGAGCACCACATCGGCCCTTGAGATCTTGGTCGCCATCGGCCACTGAGCATTCACGCGCGCCTGAGCCTCCTCCAGAGTCATGGGATTGCGAGATCGCAGGCGCTGGATCTGCTCCGCTTCACTGCCACAGTCCACGACCCATATTTCCCCGCAGAGGCCTTCCAGACCAGCCTCAAAAAGCAATGGAATCATCAGGACCACCACCGGCGCTTCGTTCCAACGCTCCAGGGCCTTGGAAAAGGCCTCTCTCACCAGGGGGTGAACCAGTGTCTCCAGCCAGTGGCGCTCACGAGCATCGGCAAACACCAGGCGGCCCAGAGCGGCACGATCCAGGGCCTGTGGATCACCCACTCCGAAGGGGAGGGCCACGGCTGGGCCGTAACGACGCAACACCGCCGCCGTGGCCTCCGTGCCCGGGGCCAGGGCATCGCGCGCGAAACGATCCGCATCCAACACAGGCACGCCGTGCCGCTCGATCAGGCAACGGGCAACGCTGCTCTTGCCCGTGGCAATGCCTCCCGTGAGACCGATCCGGCGTCTTGGCGCCATGGCCGACCTCCTGTTCCCAAGTGGGAAAGACTAGCCCCATGGGGGAGGGAATCAGGGCCCCAAACCAGGAGCCGTGGGCCAGCGGCACGGATCATCCAGCCACAACCGCAGATCCGCTGCAACAAAAGGTGCTGTTTGGCTTGGGAAGCAGGGTTCAGGTCTACTATCATAGATGGAGAATGACGTTTATTTCCTTGTTGCACATCCTGGTCGGTTCCGCTCCCGTTGCGACAAACGATCCCACACCAACCTTGATCATTGAGGCCGAACTTGAGCGCTTGGAAGCCATGCGCCAGAGTCATGAGAACGCAGAAAATCGTGCGGAATGGGTCTTCCATCAGGCGGTTCTCAGCGCGGCAGCCCAACAGGATCTGACCTGGTATCGCTTCAGCGATGAGCGTTACGATGGCCCCATTCCACTGGAACGTTGGCGGGAGTTTTTTCCCAATCTCCAGCTGCGGCAGCCAGCAACCCTTCGGAGCCAAACGCTGGCGAATATCCTCGCGCAATGGCCGGCAGCCCTGGAGAATCAGTCGCCCTTCCACCTCACCATTCGTCAGGGTGATCCGATAGAGATTCTCAAAGGGGCGGGGTCCTGGTTGTCTCGCATCGAGCGCATTGAACTGCAGGGTCCCAAGGCGGATGTTCTCTGGGAGGAAGCCTGTGGAAACTGGCTTGCCCAACAGGGATTTCATCGGGCATCTGACGCATCACTGAGCTGGGTCCTTGATCCCAGGGCGTTGCAGTTGATTCAGCAGAGGGCAGAGATTGAGAATTTGAAAGAACAACTCTCAACCACCCTCCAGCATCAGCCCCAGAAATCAGAAGACATCAACAGTGCTTTGATCCAGGCATTTGAAGCTCTGCATCTCATCTTTCCCTATGCAGCCTACCGCAAGAAACGTCCAGACCTTGCCGACTTCAATGATTCTGATCTCATCTCCCATTACATCGAATATGGTATTCGCGAAGGAATTGATCTTAACCTTTCAACCCTTTTGAATGACCCGGAGCTGAAAGCAGACTCGCAGCGGGAAGATGGATCAGAGTCGGGCTCACGACGAAGCTCTGAGCCACACGCTCAATCGATGCCTCTTCAGGAAGAGATCGAGCCAACACCTCCTGTTGCGAGTCTTCTGGATGAACTCGAGATCAGTGCATGGCTGGCTGGGAATCATTTGTATCTAACCGTTCCGGAGGAAGTGGCCGCATCAATCACGCCAGCGATCTACAAAGGAACGCAAGGCTATGGCTTGAAGCGAGTGAGCTGGAGCAAAGAGATTCTGAATCAACTGTCTCAAAGCCGAGTTTATCAGCTTTTATCCGCACACAATCGTCACTACTTGAAGGTCCTTGACAGGAGCCCAGATACACACTTTCTCGATTCAGGAATAAATCAAATTGATGGTTTTGCGCTTCATGGCGGAGATACACTTCATCTTCACCTTTCTGATTCTCAACAGGGAGTGAAAATCCCGTTGGTGGAAAACTTTCAGCTAACTTGCCCAGCGAGCGAACTCTGGTCTTTTGAAGGCTTACTCGCGGTGCACCGTGGCAAAGGAAGGCTGGAAATCATCACGACGCACAAACAAACATCAAAGACCTACTGGGTTGATTTTCAGCAAGACAAGATAGGGGGAACATCACGAAAAAAATATCTCTTGGCCAAACTGGAATTTCCCCTGGAGGAAGGCACAACAACCTTGACCATCAATATCACGGATATTCAGTGTGTATCAGAAATTGAGACACGGCATGATTCCTACTTCTTTATCGCCAATCCCAACTTACGCTGTTGCGGCCTCGTGTCCAAACCATGGGATGCAAGTCTTAAACCTCGCACCCTCAGAAACGATCAGGAGTGTCGAACAAGCCAGGCACTCTTTTCCGCCATCGTCAGTCCCTTTTCATCGGCAGAAGATCCCAGTTTGGTCTTCAGCCCAGGCCATGGCAAAACCACTCCGTTGTTCGCGCCGCTCAGCCAGCAGGTCCATCTCCGAGCTGATCACTGCCACGCCCTCGTGATTAGCGCCCAACCCAGTGGAACGTTCTCCCTGTTCATCAATGACTCCTTCAGTGAACTGATCACCGTCAGTTCTGATCTGACGCCAATGGCTCTGCCATTGCACTGGCTGCGGGGCGAACCGATACAGATTGAGATTCGTGACTCCTCCGGCAGTCAGATCTTCCTTAGCCATGGCTCCATGGCCCCACGTTTTAGCACCCCAGAAGATGTCATTTTAAAAGAATCCAAACCCCCGTTTCCAACAAATCTAACCCTCAGAGCCAACTACCGCTATCAAGCCCTTCGCCAACACCTGTGTCAGCCAATTTCAGGAGTGTCATCAGAACATTTGCTGCAAGCCTTGGAAACCCTTGATCGCAATTACGAAACACTTCAACTCGCTCCGCTTGATTTTCCCTTCGTCAGCGACCCAGAAGTTTCGATCGTCATTCCAGCTCACAACAACGTAAACGCAACTTTTTACTGCTTATCTGCCTTGCTTCTAGCTCATAATAAGGCCACATTTGAAATCATTCTTGTCGATGATGGCTCCACTGATGAGACCGTCAATATGGAGAACTGGGTCCATGGGATTCGAGTGATCCACAATGAAAAACCATTACGTTTTATCCAGGCCTGCAATCGTGGTGTGCGTGAGGCCAAAGGCAAGTTTGTGGTGCTTTTGAACAATGATACGGAAGTTACCGTCGGCTGGCTGGATGCCCTCTTGGATGCCTTTCAGCGTTTTGAACATGTTGGTGCCGTCGGCTCAAAACTTCTCTATCCGGATGGCCGTTTGCAGGATGCTGGAGGGATTGTCTGGAGTTCAGGAAACCCGTGGAACTATGGCCATGGCATGAATCCCTGGGATCCGCGCTTCTGCTATGCGCGACAGGTGGATTATCTTTCAGGGGCTGCTCTGATGACAACCAAATTGATCTGGGATGAGGTTGGAGGTCTCTCGCAATATCTGGATCAAATGTATTTTGAGGACACTGACTTTTCCTTCAAGGTACGGGAAGCAGGTTACAAGACCTACTTTATTCCCTCTTCTATTGTCTATCACTTTGAAGGCACCACCAGTGGCGTGGATCTCTCATCAGGATTCAAAAAGTATCAAGAGATCAATCGGCCCAAATTCAAGCGCTGTTGGGCCAAAGCATTTGCGCGTCATGGGGAAGAGGGAATTCAACCTGATCTCGAAAAGGATCGAGGCATCATAGGCCGGATCCTTTTCATTGATTACGCGACACCGCGGGAGGATCATGATGCAGGCTCCTATGCTGCCCTTCGCGAGATCAAGCTCGTTCAATCCTTGGGCTATAAGGTGACCTTTCTGCCAATGGATCTGAATTATCTTGCTGCTTATTCAGACGAGCTCACGCGAGATGGCGTGGAGGTAATTACGGAGCCATTCTATTTTTCCTTGGCAAGTTTTATCCGTAAGCGAGCCAAAGAATTTGATGCCGCTTACATCACCCGTTACAACGTTGCGAGAGAAGCAGTCGATTTGATCCGTGAGCACTCGCCCAAAACTCGCATCCTGCTGAACAATGCTGATCTCCATTTTCTGCGAGAGTTGCGCGCCGCTCTCATCAGCAAGGATCATGTTCAGATGGAGACGATGCGAATCATCCGCGAGCAAGAACTGGAGATCATGCGGCGCGTTGATCTTGTGTTGAGTTACAACGAAGTTGAGCACACTTTGATCACATCTCACACGGACGGACAAGTCAAAGTGATGACTTGTCCGTGGGTTGTCGACTGTCCCGATCTGATTGCCCCATTGGCAGGGCGTCAGGGATTGTCATTTCTTGGTGGCTTCAAGCATCGTCCCAATCCACAGGCTGTTCACTGGTTCTGTCGTGATGTCATGCCTCTGCTGGAAGAACAGAAGGTGACATTGACGATCTATGGATCTGATATGGGACAGGATCTGAAGGATCTCGCCAGTGAATGGATACGTCCTATTGGCCACATCAAATCTGTCGCGGAAGCTTATGAGAAGCATAGGGTATTCGTTGTTCCCCTGCTCAGTGGCGCTGGCATTAAAGGCAAGGTGATCACCGCACTGGCCTATGGTATCCCAACCGTTTTGAGCCCCATCGCCGCCGAAGGAATTGGCCTGCGTCATGGCTATGATTGTTATGTTGCAAGAAAACCTGAGGACTGGTTGTCAGCGATCACTGAGTTATTGCATAACGACGATCTCTGGAGAACCATGTCCGATGCCAGCCGCAGCTATGCCGCTAGTCAGTTTTCCTTTGCTGCGGGTAAGACAAAGATGAAAGCCGCCTTGGAAGCTGTTGATCTCTACAGTCCGATGGATGAATAAAACCTTATTCCTGGAACAGAGCAGCGCTGATTTTGTCCAAAGTTAGGTCGGATTGGCCATGTAAAGACTGATTTTATTTCGCAACGCAGGACTGAACAAATCGGGATTGGACTCCACACAGGCAGGTTGAATCTCTTCAAATAAGCGCGCTCGCTGCTCCAGCCTCTGCAGGGGATCCTTCACGGCGCGATTGACATCCAGCAGAGCCATCAAAACAGGTTGACTCATGGAGACATTTGTCCAAGGAACTTGTTGGGGTATCTCGTCTGCGTAGGCCCCCGCAGCCAGCAAGACACGCCCCACCAACGTTTCTGCAGGCTCGTAGGGAAGCAGCGTCACAGAGGCTCCAGCAGCCTTTAGATCAACCAACATCGGACCAAGAAAGATGTTGGAGATTTCCTCTTCCAACCACTGGTCTGGAGATCTGGTTTCGCCCACATAAGGGTCTTTCACAGCTTGATTGTAGAGAGAAGCGGCACGACTGAAAAGATCCCTCTCTACGACCAAGGCCTGGATGTTTTGGCAATTAATGATATCATGAGATGCAAGCCATCTCAAGACTTTTTCGGCGCAGCCAGTGGTCATGAATTCGCTGCTGATCAACAACGTATCGTGATGCACATCCGCCAACTCGTTCTGCAGCTGGCGGAGAAGTTCTTCCGGCTCAATCGACTCGGCGTCGGCACGCCTCAATTCAGGTACGAGACTGAACACCAAGTTGTGATGCGCTCCATCATACCATTGACCCGTCTTAGGATAGTAGAACTCTTCAAAGGGATGATCGCGCAGAATGGCTTGAAGGGCAGTTGTGCCCGTCTTGTGAGGGCCGGCATGGAGAACCAAGTGGCGGGGCGATGCCATCAACGGCGCAACTCAATACTCGAATCTTATCATGTTGAGCCGGCAATAAAAACATCATCAAACCATCAGCCGTTCGTGAAGGAATGGCATTTTCGAGCTGCATTTCCATCCCTCCATCGGACCTCAGCCCGCTCACAGCGCATCAAGGCAGCGGGCATCCTGTGGCCCTTGGTCCCGGGGTCCGATCCAGCGGTTGCCGGGAACAGCGTGGCCGATGGATGCAGTCCCCTTGCCTCTGGTGGCGACCCAGCAGGCCAGCCCGGGAGGCCAGAACCCTGTCAGAGGGTTGGTTCGGGCGCCTTCCGCACGGTTCTGGGGTAGGATTCAGGCAATGGTTTCAACTGACGTTCCCTGCCGAGGTTGCGGAACTGCGATTTCCATACTCTGTCCACTGTTTTTGTGCCATGAGCAAACGCACCACCTTTCGGGTTGGTTTCAGCCCCCTGCTTTCTTCTGTGACCACGCCCCAGGCTTCCGCCGGGGATGCGCCGCTGGCTGGGGTCCCTCTGTCCACCAAAGAGCCCACATGGGAAGACCTTCTCGGCCGCCGTTGAGCCCCACCGCCGCCTTGTCTCAGCAGCAGCCCTGACGGGAGGGGGCCTCCGTTGCCCCCTGGTCGGGGAGTTGCCTGCTACCAACAGCCTGCCCGTCCAGAGCGCTGCGGAAGGGACTGCCGTTGCCACAAGCGGTGAACAGGCCCCTGTGGTGGTGATCGCCGCCGATGATCTCAAAATGGGGAGCCAGTCGGGTCTGGCTCAGCATCAAGCGTGTGTTGCGGCAGACGCGGACCACCTCTCCTGTGGGGAACAAATGCTGATCATCCAGGGGGAAAACCTGGGGATAATCACAAATCGAGCCCTTGTAACGCACGCTGTCTCCGTAGTCTTCACAGGCATCTTCCAAAGCCTCAAGCGAAAAAAGACGCCAGGTGGCAGAAAAGAAACGGGCCCCCTCCACCAAGGAAAGAAGGCTTGGCTCCTGGATGTGCAACAACCGATCACTCACCAGGCGGCAATCAGGAAAACCGGCAGCTCGCGCCAAGCGGAGAAAGTCTTGCCAATACAACGCTCCGCCAAGACATTCGCCCCACAGGACAGGATCTTTGCGAACGGCATCATCAAGTCGTCGCTCGCAATAAACATCCGAGAAAAAGAATTCGCCACCAGGTTTCAGCAAACGCTTCACATCCCGCAGCACACTCCCCTTCTCCATGCAGAGGTTGAGAACGCAGTTGCTCACGACCACATCCACGCTGGCCTCAGGAAGCCCCAGGCTCGGCAAGGCCTCGATCTCCCCCTCCAGAAAGGTGACATTGTCGAAACCAAAGACCTGCGCTTGATGGGCCTGGTGGGCGCGGGCCACGGCGAGCTGCTCCGGGGTCATGTCCACCCCCACCACCCTGCCCGTCGGTCCGACCAGTTGAGCCAAAAGGTAGACATCACGCCCCGCACCGCAACCAAGATCGAGAACGGTGCAACCCTCCAGGACCGGGGGAGCCACCAGCCCGCAGCCGTAATAGCGCTCGATGACCGCTGGATGCACGCGGGCCAGCAACGGCTTCAGCCACGGCGGCACCGCATCGGCGTCACAGCAGGCACTGGTCTTGAGGTCAGCGGAACTCTGAAGCTCCTGACCGTAGTAGGCGCGAACCAGTTCGGGCGTGGACACGCTCAGGGGGTGTGGGCTGGCGTCAGGCTAGGCGGTGAAGCCCTGTGGGAAACGGGCCGCCTCCAGCCGCGCCCCCTCCAGCCTTGCGCCCTGCAGCTCACATTCCCTCAGATCTTGCGCCCGGAGATCGGCGCCGCGCAGATCCGCCCGGCTGAAGTTGGCGCCATAGAGCGAGGCAGCGCGCAGATCCGCCTGTTGCAGATTGGCGCCCTGAAGGAGGGCAAAGGACAGATCCGCCTCCAGAAAGGACGCTTGGCCGAGGTCGGTGAGCTGATCCAGGCCGGAGCGAAAATCCGCTTCCACCAGTCGGGCCTGGTGCCAGCGGCTTCCCGCCGCCAGGACGCCCCGCAGGCAGGTCCGGTGGAGGTGGGCGCCACGGAAGTCGGCGGCCTGGAGTTTGGAGGCGGAGAGATCGGACTCCTGCCAGAAGGATCCCCTGGCCCGCAGGCCGGAGAGGTCCGCCCCCCAGAGCAAGGAACGATGGAAAGAGCACTCTTCCACATCGGCCTCCGACAGGGAGGCATGGCCAAACCGGGCCTCGCACAGCGACCCGCCGCGGAGCACGCAGCCGGAGAGGTCGAGATCGACACCGTCGAGATCCACCAGATGCAAGCCTGGAAAGTGGCGGTTCCCCTCCGCCAGGGCCTCCCGCAGCTCAGCGAGGGTGCGGGGCGGGGAGCTGGCGTCGGCCATCAGAAGCTGGCCGCGAGGGCATCCAACTGTTGGCGGCGAGTGGCCAGCATCTGTTTTTCGGCGCGGGCGATGAAGGGGAACACCTCCGGATCCATCACTTCGTAGAACACGAGGGACCGTTCCGGACGCCGGCGGACCACACCGGCGATGGTGAGCAGCTTGAGGTGCTTGGAGACCAGGGCCTGGCTCAGACCGGTTTTGTCCACCACGGCGGTGACGTTCAGGGGGCCATCCTCCAGGGCGCGCAGCACGGCCAGGCGATTGGCTTCGGAAAACACTTTGAAGTAATCCGCCAGGGCGTCCATCAGGGCAGCGTCCATAGCCAGGGCAGGGAGAAGAGCAAGCGGGGGAATGGGAGCCAGGGCGGAAGGCGCGGGAGAGACCAACGGAAGGTTCATCCGCAGGTCCATCCGCAACTGAAACCAACCTCAATCCAGTTTATCACGCCCCAATCAAAACGCGATGCCGGCCTTGCGTGATGCAATGTTATCACGCTATCGTTGTGGCGTTGACCTCTGATCGCCGGCCGCCCCATGTCTGTCGCCACTCCCCACCTGCGGGAAGACCTCCTCGCCCCGCGCTTTTACACCACGGATGTGCGCCAGGCCGCCCGCACCGATCTCGATCCGCAGCGGGAGATCTTCGACGCCCTCCTTCAGGAAATGGAGCAGGATTACAACCGTGACCATTTCGATCGCCGGGCCTGCCTGAGTCGGCTCCAGAGCTTGACCCCGAAGGAGCGAGAAGCCTATGAGAGCTACCTCGTGCGCTCCTGCGTGTCGGAATTTTCCGGATTCCTGCTCTTCAAAGAACTCTCCCGCCGGCTGGCCGTGGCGGGACGGAGCGAGCTCAGTCGGCTCTTCAACCTCATGGCCCGCGATGAGGCGCGCCACGCCGGTTTTCTCAATCGGGCCCTGCTCGCAGAAGGCGTGACGCTCGATCTGCCTTCCCTCAGCAGCCAACGCTCCCTGACCTGGTTTCCCCTGAGCTGGGTGCTGTATTCCGTGTATCTCTCCGAAAAGATCGGCTACTGGCGCTACATCCTCATTGACCGCCACCTCAAGGCCCAGCCGCACCACAGCTTTGCGCCCCTGTTTGCCTTCTTTGAACCCTGGTGCCAGGACGAGAACCGCCATGGCGACATCTTCAACCTGCTGATGCGTTGCTGGCCGTCCCTGCGCTCCGGCCTGCGGGGACGCCTTTTGAGCCGGCTCTTTCTCTGGAGCGTGTTCCTCACCCACAGCCTCACCGTGAGCGAACGGGGCGACTTCTACACGCTTCTCGGCCTGGACCCGGCTGGCTTCGACGAAGACGTGATCCGCCACACCAACGCCACGGCGGCGCGCGCCTTCCCGCTGGTCTATGCCCTGGAGGACGGGCGCTTCTTCGCCCTGCGCGATCAGATCGTCGACACCCTGGCGGCCCTGCGCTCGGGGCGGGAGCAGGGGGGCGGCCTGGCGGGGATGGGGCGGCGGCTGGCCCTGCGCGCGCGGGTGACGCGCCTGCTGTTGCGCCAGTTCCTGCAACCCATGGTGGCGCCATCGGCATCCATCGCCTGACCCCTCCGCCCCACCCCACTCCCCCCCTCCACCACCATGACAACCGGCTGCGCCCACCCATCCGCCCGCGGGCCGCTCCCCCTGGAGCCCGACCTGCCACGAGTGTTCATCGGTTACGACCCCCGCGAGAGCCTGGCCGTGACCGTGCTCACCGAATCCATCCAAGCCCGGTCCTCGGTGCCTGTGCAGGTGGCCCAGATCCGCCAGGAGCAGCTGGGGGGCCACTTCCAGCGCCCGCCCCATCCGCTGCAGAGCACGGCCTTCTCCTTCAGCCGCTTTCTCGTGCCGTGGCTGAGCGCCTATCGGGGCTGGTCGTTGTTTCTCGATGCCGACATGCTCTGCCTGGCCGACCTGGCCGACCTGTGGAACCTGCGGGATGGGCGCTTTGCCGTGCAGGTGGTGAAACACAACCACAGCTGCGAACCAGGCCGCAAATTCCTGGGGATGCCCCAGACCCCCTATGCGCGCAAGAACTGGTCATCGGTCATCTTGTTCAACAACGCCCGCTGCCGCGCCCTCACCCCGGAGCGGGTGAACACGGCGTCGGGGCTGGATCTGCATCAGTTTCAGTGGCTGGAGGACGGGGAGATCGGAACCCTGCCTCCGGAATGGAATGTGCTGGTGGGGGTGCAGCCGATTCCGGAACAGCCGAAGGTGCTGCATTACACCCTGGGTGGCCCCTGGTTTGCGGATGGGCAGGACAGGCCGGAGGGCGAACGGTGGCTGCGGGAACGGGACGCGGTGACCCGTCCGGCCCCTGAGCCCCGATCAAACGCAACGAGATAACAGTTCTGTGATATCATGATGACTGTTGAACCGAAGCCATGGCCGCCGCCCCCTCTTCCCTCTCCCTCCACGCCCAGCCCGCTGACGCCAGCTCCGTTCCGGCCTTGGGCCCCCGCCTCCGCAAGCTGCACACCCGCATCGGTCGGGCCCATCACCAGGCGGAAGGCATGGCCTTCTCCCGGGCCCTCCTGGAGGAACGGGCCACGCCCACCCAGATCGTCGCCCTGCTTCGCTCCCTCGGGCCGGCCTACGCCCTGATTGACGGGTGGACGCCCGTGCTTGCCGCCCGCCTGGGCGTGCCGGATGGCCCCTGGCCCTCCTTGGCGCGGCGTGCGGCCCTGGCCCACGATCTGGCCCTGTTGAGCCCGATGCCCGGCGAGCCCCCGGCCGCCGCGCTCCTTTGGATCGATCGCCTTCGCCAGCTGGCCGACAAGGAGCCCCATCGGTTTCTGGCCCACGTCTACGTGCGCTACGGCGGCGACCTCTCCGGCGGTCAGCAGCTGGCGGGCCGGGCCAATGCCATCCTGCGCCGCGCGGGCTTCCCGGCCCTCAGCTTCTGGGTGTTTGATCAGCCGGTCGCTGAGCTGAAACACGCCCTGCACGACGCCTTCGAGCGGCTCACCCTCACCGAGGAGCAGGAGGCCCAGCTCCTCGATGAGGCGGAGGAGGCCTTCCGAGCCACCCAGCGCCTGCTGGCCCAACTCAGCGAAACGGCGCCGGCCGACGCCACCGCCACCCCCGTGCCCGCCTGACGTTTCCCCACAGGCCCCCTCGACCGTTCTCCCCTTGCCCGCCCCAACCCCGTTGTCTCCGATGCCCTCCCTGCCCAGCCCCCCGGCCCCGACAGTCAGCCGGCTGGACCTTCTGCAGAAGTACGACAAACCGGTTCCCCGCTACACCAGCTACCCCACCGCCGCGACCTTCCATGCCGGCGTGGGGGCCGCCGATCTGGAGGCTGAGCTGGCCCGTCCCGGGGAGGCCCCCCTGTCGCTCTATGTGCATGTGCCCTTCTGCCGCCATGCCTGCTGGTATTGCGGTTGCCACCGCGTCACCACCCAGCTGGGCTCCAGGGTGGTGGAGCCCTATCTGGCGGCCCTGGCCCGCGAGCTGGATCTGGTCACCGCCGTCCTGCCCCGGCGGCCTCGCCTGGCCCAGCTGCACTGGGGGGGAGGCACGCCGAACTACCTCACCGCCTCGGAAGCGGAAACGCTCTGGGGACTCATCCACAGCCACTTCACCCTGGAGCCCGACCTGGAGGCTTCGATCGAGCTGAATCCGGAGCTCCTGGATCGGGATCGGGTGATGGCCCTGCGGCAGCTCGGCTTCAACCGAATGAGCTTCGGCCTTCAAGATGCCCATCCCGAGGTGCAGCGGGCGGTCAACCGGGTCGTGCCCGCCGATCAGCTGCGGCGGGTGATGCACTGGTTGCGGGAAGCGGACGTGCGCAGCGTGAATGTTGATCTGATCTGCGGCTTGCCTCTGCAGACGCCGGAACGGTTCCGCACCACCCTGGAGCTGGTGCGAGAGCTGCGGCCCGACCGTCTGTCGCTCTTTTCCTTCGCCTACCTCCCCGACCAGCTGCCGCTGCAGCGCAAGATCAACCCCGAGGATCTGCCCACGCCGCGGGCGCGCCTCACCATGCTCGACGAGGCCCACCAGTGGCTGACCCGCCATGGCTACGCCGCCATCGGGCTGGACCACTACGCCCTGGAAGGCGACAGCCTGGCCCGGGCCGCCAGGGAGGGCCGGCTCCATCGCAATTTTCAGGGCTACACCACCGGCGGAGACCTGGCGCTGCTGGGTCTGGGGCCCTCCGCCATCAGCCAGTTCCCCCATCTCTTCACCCAGAACCACAGCGATCTGAAGGCCTACACCGCCGCCCTCGCGCAGGGCGTTCTGCCCGTGGCCCGGGGGCTGGTGGTGCGCGATCCCGACGTGTTGGAGCGGCGCCGGTTGATCCGCGATGTGATGTGTCGCTTCCAGACCTGTTTCGACCGCCACCGCTACCCCCTGGAATGGGAGGAGCTCAGCGCCCTGGCCGCGGACGGTCTGCTGCACCTGGAGGATCGGGAGGGTTTGGCCCGTCTGGAGGTGAGTCGGGAGGGGCGCTGGTTGCTGCGTTCCATCGCCGCGGTGTTCGATCCGGGGCAACGGGGGGCGGCGCGGGGGGCCCGGCTGGTCTGAAACGCCGGGGCCGGAAGCCATCAGGGCTTGCTGGCATCCCGCCGGTGCGCCCCGCCAGCAGGGTTTTCTCAGGCCAAGATGAGGACGGTTCCTCGTTGGCCTTTCTCCAACCGTGCACCTTCAGATCGCCTGCCGACTGGCCCTGCGCTGCGAGGAGACGACTCCCGTGATGGCCCTGGTTCACCCCCACCCCAGCCTGCAGGAGGACCTCACAGGCCAGGAGCGGGCATCCCTGGAGCCGGATCGAAGCTTCGAGGTGCTGACCGACCTGACAGGAAACCGATGGAGCGGTTGGGTGGCGCCAGCGGGCGACAGCCACTTCCGTTTCGAGACCACCATCACCCGGCCCGACCACACCGACCTGGTGGTGACCAGCGCGCCCCGCTGCCCGGTGGAGCGGCTTCCGATCGACACCTACCGCCATTTGAACGCCAGCGCCTATTGCGACACCGCCGCCCTGATGGACCTGGCCTGGCAAACCTTCGACAATCAACGGGGGGGCTGGGCCCTGGTGCAGGACATCTGCGACTGGGTGCACGGCCGCATCCGCTTCGACTACCAGGCCGTGCACACGGAGAAGACCGCCAGCCACACCCTCCGTGACGGAGCAGGCGTTTGCCGTGACTTCGCCCATCTGGCCATCACCCTTTGCCGCTGCATGAACATCCCGGCCCGCTACTGCACGGGATATCTGGGCTACACCGGCATTCCCCTGGGGGAGGCACCGGTGGATTTCTCCGCCTGGTTTGAGGCCTTCCTTGGCGATCGCTGGTATGTGTTCGACGCGCGACACAACATCCCCCGCTGCGGCCGGGTGCTCATCGGCCGGGGCCGGGATGCGGGGGAT
Organism: Cyanobacteriota bacterium; assembly: GCA_046340515.1. GTDB lineage: Bacteria > Cyanobacteriota > Cyanobacteriia > PCC-6307 > Cyanobiaceae > Cyanobium. The sequence continues at coordinate 34,997 of JBKDTB010000249.1, forward strand.
GTTCCCTTTCTGCGCAGCTTCGGCCCCCACCAACTCCTGGAGATGGAGGTGATCACTGACGTCATCCCTCCCCCGCTCCCTTCGAATGCGACACCGGAAGCCTCCAGCGGATCCGCCGCGCCGGCGATGGTCTGAACAGGAGGAGGCGCCCCGGCCGGCCGCTCCGGGGTGGTCTTCGGCAAGCTGGGGGGCCGCCGGTTGTTTTTTCCTCGTGCATCGCCGCGTCCTGTTGCGTTTGCTGCCTGCCGCCCTGCTGGCGGGCGCCCTGCTTCCCACCCTGGCCCAGCCTCCCTCCCCCCGTGGGGCGCCAGAGAACTTGCGGTTCCTGGCCGTGGCGGACACCGGCAGCGGCGATGGCAACCAACGGGCCGTCGGTGAGCAGATGGGCCTGGTGCACCAGCGCCGACCGGTGGATCTGGTGCTGCTGGGCGGAGACAACATCTATCCTTCCGGCGATCTTTCCCTGGTGGAGAACACATTCCAGCGTCCCTACGCGGAGTTGTTGCGGGCAAAGGTGCCTTTTCACGCCGTGCTTGGCAACCATGACATTCGCACAGGGAACGGTGCGCCCCAGGTGGCTTACAAGCCCTTTGGAATGAAGGGCCGCTATTACACCATCCGCCGGGGTCCGGTGGAATTCTTCCTGCTGGACACCAACACCAACGCGGATTGGCAACGGCAGATCAGCTGGCTGCGGTCCGTGCTCGCCCAGAGCCGCGCTCCCTGGAAGGTGGTGGTGGGTCACCACCCCATCTATTCCTCGGGCTTTTATGGCAATGATCCCCACCTGGGCGCCAAGCTGACCTCCCTGATGAAGCGTCAGCGCGTGGCGCTCTACATCAACGGTCATGAACACAACTACGAACGCAGCAAACCGATCGAGGGCATCACCTATCTGGTGGTGGGTGGTGGGGGCGCCAGCCTGCGGCCGGTGATGGCCACGGATCAGACCGCCCGCGCGGCCAGTGTCCACAGCTTTGCCGAGATCGAGGCCACACCACGGGAGTTGCGGCTGTGGGCCTGGGACAGGAACGGGAAGCTGCTCGACCAGGCGGTGCTCACGCAACGGGAGGAGCAAGGATGGCGCCCCTGACGCCAAGCCGGCACGGCCCAACGCCCAGCCCGACGATGGAGGGGCCGGCCCCTCGCACCGAAGCGGCTCCGAACCCCGCATGCAGCCCTGGTCCCTCGGGCCCCCTTGGCTTCAGCGGCTGCCGGAAGGGAGCATAAGTTCTCATGCTAGGGTGATTGGATTACTGATGTCCTGGCGATTGTTGGGAAATCCAAGGAATCGGCGAGATGATTTCCGCCACAGTTCCCTCTCTCTTTGGACCCTTCGCGCCAAGAGCCATGGAGATGGGCTCCAGGCTCCCCGTCTTGCCGGGTTGACCGTCGGTGCCCGCGATTCCTCGCTGCCTTCCGCGCGGGAAAGAGTAAAAAGAATGACCTACGGAGAACTCTTTCCCGACTGAGGGAGTCTTTCCCCCGACCTGGCTTCTGTCCCGTTTTCTCTGTTCTTCCTTCCCTTCCATGGCGAAAACCGCAATCATCACTGGAATCACCGGCCAAGACGGCAGCTACCTGGCGGAATTGCTGCTTGAGAAGGGATATGTGGTGCACGGGATCAAACGACGGGCCAGCAGCTTCAACACCGCCAGAATCGATCACCTGTATCAGGACCCCCACGAAGTCAATCCACGCCTGGTGCTTCACTACGGCGATCTGACAGACAGCACCAACCTGATTCGCATCATCCAACAGGTGCAGCCCGATGAGATTTACAACTTGGGCGCCCAGAGTCATGTGGCCGTCAGTTTCGAAGCACCGGAATACACCGCCAACAGTGATGCCCTGGGCACGTTGCGCATCCTGGAAGCCGTGCGGATGCTGGGATTGACGGCAAAAACGCGCATCTATCAGGCAAGCACCAGTGAACTCTATGGTTTGGTGCAGGAAATTCCGCAGAAGGAAACCACACCCTTCTACCCACGCAGTCCCTATGCGGTCGCGAAGTTATACGGCTATTGGATCACCGTCAACTACCGAGAGGCCTATGGCATGTATGCCTGCAATGGGATCCTGTTCAACCATGAATCCCCACGGCGGGGCGAAACCTTCGTCACCCGCAAAATCACCCGTGGCCTGGCGCGCATCGACGCAGGTTTGGATCAATGCCTTTTCATGGGCAATCTCGACTCCCTGCGCGACTGGGGCCACGCCCGCGACTATGTGGAGATGCAATGGCTGATGCTGCAGCAGGAGAAGCCGGAAGACTTTGTCATCGCCACGGGTCGTCAGGAAAGCGTGCGCCGCTTCATCGAACTCACAGCCGCGCAACTCGGCTGGGGGGCGTTGCGCTGGGAGGGCAGCGGTGTGGCGGAAACGGGCCTTCGCCGTGAAACGGGTGAGGTGGTGGTGAGGATCGATCCCCGCTATTTCCGTCCAGCCGAGGTGGAGACCCTTCTGGGAGATCCCACCAGGGCGAAGGAGAAGCTGGGCTGGACGCCCACCACCACCTTGGAGGAACTGGTGGCGGAGATGGTCGCGGCCGACAAGGAGGAGGCGGCCAAGGAAGCGCTGCTGCGCCGCCAAGGCTTTCAGGTGGTGGGCTCGATGGAAAATCCACCAACCAATCCGGCTGCGGTGGCCGCGGCCCTGCCCACCGGTTAGCCCCGGATCAGGCCAGCAGGGGGAGGAAACGCATCGACAGATCCAACCAGCTGGAGCGGGTGACCGGTGCGCTGGTGGAGATCAGGTCCACGCCGCTGGCCGCCGTGGCGCGCAGGTCTTCCGGGGCCACGCCGGAGGCCTCCAGCACCGTCCGGGCGCCGGGGCCCGCCCAGGGGTCCCATCGCGCGGCGGACCGGCCGGGCGCCTGGCGCAGATCAGCGCTGAGCTGTCGCAGCCGCGGCACCAGCTCCTGCAGCTCCTCGGGCGAAAAGCCATCCAAAAGCACCCCGTCCGCCCCGGCGCGGAGGGCGGCTCTGGCCTCTTCCTCGGTCTCGGCCTCAACGATCACTTTCGCCGGCCAGGGCGCCGAATCCCGCACCGCCGCCACCGCCGGGCCGATGCCACCTGCCCAGGCGAGATGATTCTCCTTCAACATCGCCGCGTCATCCAGGCCGAAGCGATGGTTGATGCCGCCGCCACAGCGCACGGCATATTTCTCCCACACCCGGAGGCCCGGGGTGGTCTTGCGGGTGTCCACCAGTGGAACCCCCGTTCCCTCCAGGGCCGCCACCAGGGTGGCCGTCGCCGTGGCAACCCCGGACAAGCGCATGGCCAGGTTGAGCGCCGTGCGCTCTCCAGCCACCAGCGCCGCCGCGTCGCCGGCCAAGGTCAGCAGCCGTTGGCCCGCCCGCACCCGCTCCCCATCAGGCACCAGGGACGCCACAACGACATGGGGATCCAACAGCCGAAACAGCGGCTCCACCAGCCCCCCCCCACAGAACACCCCATCCCCCTTCGCGACCCACTCCGCCGCCCCCTGCCGCCCCGTCAGGGCCGGGCGGGTGAGATCTCCGCGCCCCAAATCCTCCGCCAGCCAGGACTGCAGATGGTGCGTCAGATCCGCCGGCAGGGGGGGAGAAAGGGAAGACATGGGGCTCCGCGGCGTCTCCATGATCCGATGCCGTCACACCGCGGCCAGCACCACCACCCAGAGGGCCTTGCACAGCAGATGGAGGGCCTGATCCACGCGCAAGCTGATCCGACCGGCGCATTTGCTGTGGTCGATCAGGGCATGAACAGCCATCTCCACCAGACCCAGCACAGGCAGGCCCGTGAGCAGCGCCACGGCCAGACCATGAATGGCGCTGTGGGCGGTCAGCCACCAGCCCCAGGGGAGGGTGGCATCACAGCCTGGACACTTCTCCCTGGCCATGCGGTCGCTCTGCAGCCCGAAATCGCACAGGAAGTGGGCCATCCACAACAGCGGAAGCACGGAGCCTGGCGTCGGGCTGGAGAAATGGAGCACGTCCGGGGAACCTGGTGATCCCAGTCTCTCTTGAGGGACGGGTTTTGACGTTTCCCCCCGGTTGCTTGGCGGCCCGGAGCGTCAGCGGCCACAGTGGATGGGTTCAACGGTTGCAAGCCGGCCCATGGCCCTTCCCGACCTGGCGGCCCCCATGGCCACGATCGGCGTGCCGACCGAAATCAAGTCCGATGAACAGCGGGTGGCCCTCACCCCGGACGGGGTCAGGGAGCTGGTGGCCCAGGGGATGGAGGTGCGGGTGCAGGAGGGGGCGGGCCTGGGGGCCGGCATGAGTGATGAGGCCTATCGGCTGGCCGGGGCCCGCCTGGTGGATCGGGAAGAGGCTTGGGCGGCCCATCTGGTGGTGAAGGTGAAGGAACCCCAACGGGAGGAATTCCGCTTCCTGCGCCGCGATCTCGTGCTCTTCACCTACCTTCACCTCGCCGCCTACACCGACGTCGGCCGGGCCCTGCTGGAGGCGGGCACCACCGGCGTGGCCTACGAGACCGTTCAACTGGAGGACGGAAGCCTCCCCCTGCTGGCCCCGATGAGCGAGGTGGCCGGACGGCTGGCCGCCCAGGTGGGGGCCCGGCTGCTGGAGAAGCCCCAAGGAGGACGGGGCGTGCTGATCGGCGGCTGCACCGGCGTGCGCCCGGCCCGCGTCCTCGTCTTGGGCGCCGGCACGGTGGGCTGGAACGCCGCCAGGCTGGCGGCCGCAATGGATGCGGAGGTGTTTCTGCTGGATCGCTCCCCCCAGCGCCTGCGGCAACTGGAGAGTGATCGGCGTGGCCGGCTGGTCACCTTGGTGAGCAGCCGCGGCCTGATCGAACGCCTGGTGCCTGAGGCCGATTTGTTGATCGGCGCGGTGCTGCTGCCGGGCGGACGGGCGCCCACCCTGGTGGAGGAATCTTGGGTGCAGCGCATGCGGCCGGGATCGGTGATCGTGGATGTGGCCATCGACCAGGGGGGGTGCATCGCCACCAGTCGGGAAACCACCCACACCGATCCAGTGGTCACGATCCACGGGGTGCAGCACTACGCGGTGGGCAACATGCCCGGAGCGGTTCCCTTCACCTCCACCGAAGCCCTCGTCAGCGTCACCCTGCCCTACATCCTGGTGATGGCGGGTCGAGGCCTGAGCGAAGCGGTCACAGACCGGCCGGAGCTGCTCTCCGGCCTGAACACCGTGGATGGGGCCATCTGTCATCCCGGGGTGGCGAAGGCCCTGGGAGTCGCCCCCCGTCATCCCATGGCCTGTCTGCGCTGAAGCCCTTGGAGGGCAGGGGTCTCCAGCGCCAGCCCCTCCCGCAGAGCCAGCACCAGACCCGCCGCCTCCGCGTAGCTGGCCGCCTCCACCACCGGCAACCCCAGGGCCATGCCGTTGACCTGGAGCACACAAGGATTGCCGTGGACGCTGATCAGCGGCACCCCCCGCTCCGCGCTGGCCAACACCGCCTCCCCCCCCAGGGCGCCGGCGGGCACCACCACCGCCCCCAACTGATCGGCCCTCAGCAAGGGAAGGCCCCCCCGGGTCGCGGGCGCGGGCAAGGGCACCAGATCGGGAGCGCGGCTCAGCCCCACCAACACACAAGGGAGAAAGGTGTGGGCGATCTCTTCCGCGGCGGCACGGGGATCGAGCAGGGGATCGGGGGGCAGGGGAGCGAGGGCGGGGGCGTGGGCGCAGGGCACCCGCAGATGGCGGCTCAGCAGGTGGGAGATCACGGCCTCCGCGCCGGCGAGCCCATCCACACCCTCGCCGTGGCGATAGGCCTCCAGGGCCGAGCCGCCCGGATCATCGGGAAAACGCGCCACCACGGCGACAGCCGTCGCCCCCCCCGCCACAACCCGTTCTCCCGCCCGCAGCAGGGCCCCCACCGCCGCGATGGTGCCCCAGCTGGCACCGCTGGAGCCCCGTTGCAGGCCAACACCGAGGGGCTCCTCCGTGGTGACCACCGGGCCGATCGCCAGCCCCAGGCTGGCGGCGCCGGCCCGGGTCACCAGCAGGTGACGCAGGCGAAGGGGTTCTTCCACGGCCGCGTCCATGACCAGCCCCACCCGCTGGCGACATCCCGGGGCCAGGGCCAACTCTCCGGCGGCGAAGCGATTGAGGGCCCAGCCTTCCACGTAGTGGAGCCGTGGATCACTCCAGTAGAGCGCTGCCGCGTTGAGCACATTGGGATGGGTGATCAGGCAACCGCTGGCCGCCGCCAGCAGGCGGGCCGCCGGGAGGGCATCGCCCGCAAACCCTCCCACGCGGCAGCCCACCCCGGTGGGCACCACCATCAGCGTGGGCAGGGGCGGCAGCGCGTCGCCGAAGGTCACAACGGCAGCCGCAGCACCACCGCCTCCAAGGTCAGGCGAGTCGAACCCTCGGGGGTGGCGGGGGCCACGCCGGTGATGGCCCAGCGCAGGGCCTCGGCATCGGGTCCGAGGCGTTCCGCCAGCCGTCGGCGCACCTGGGGCAGCAGGGGCCCGGCATCGGCCTCCAGCTCCAGCTCCAGAGGCTCCAAGGGGGGGCTCATTTTTGATACTGGCCGAACTGGGCCTCGTAGAGGGCGTCCTCCTGGCCGGCCAACACGTCGAGATCACTGCGGGGGAAGGCACAGCAGAGAAGGGCGTAGCCCTGCTCCCGCAATTCGGCCTTCACCCCCATGGCATCGGGTTGATGAACCTGGCCCTGGCGCAGCAGGGCGGCGCAGGTGGTGCACACCCCGGAACAGCAGGAGCTGGGAAGGGTGACACCGGCCGCCTCAGCGGCGGCGAGCACGGTTTGGTCCGCCCGAGCGGGGAAGGTGTGGCGAGCGCCGTCAAGCTCGACACTGATCGTGTGCGTGGGAACGTCGCTGGAGGGCATTCGCCGGAGGGGCTCGTCATGACCCATCTTCCTCTTTGACGGATCCCCCCTTGCCCCGCCCCCGGCCTTCAAGCGGGAACGGACTGGGCGCTCAGCCACTGGTCGAGGGATTGGCGGGGCTGGTCGGGTCGGGATGTGATCTCGATGATGCGCCCTTCCGCCGCAGGCGTCTGGAGGGCCTCCAGACACACCCGAGCCACCAGGCGACGGGGAATGCTGTTGCTCTCCTGCTGGTCGGGACCGCTGAAGACCACCCCTTCCCGTTCCACCCCCTCCTCAGACTCCCGCAGGCCACCGGGGCGCACCACGGTCCAACGGAGGCCGCTCCGGGCCAACCAGCGCTCCCCCACCCCTTTCCACAGCAGGATGAGACCAAAGAGATTCAAGGGGTGGATCCAGCGACCGCTGCAGAGGGAGCTCACGAGCACCACCCGGCTCAAGCCCACCGCCTGGCAGGCGGCGATCTGGGAGCGGATGGCCAGGGCATCCACCTTCATCGGCCCGAAAAGATCCACCGACGGGCGTGCGCCCGTGGCGATCACCAGGGCGTCACAGCCTGCAAGGGCCTGCCGCAGGGCGGGGGCATCCCCCAGCTCCAGCCGCACGATCTCCGCGCCAGCCAGTCCCTCCGGCGCCACGGAGCCCGGTCGCAACAGGGCCCGCACCTGAAAACCGCGGGCCAGGGCCTCCTGAACCACGCGCCATCCGGTCTTGCCCGAGGCCCCCGATACGGCCAGTCGTGTCATGGCGCTGTCGTCTCCCTGTCTGGAACGCCTCAAAGCCTATGGAGACCCGGCCGATCGCGGGCTGATTAAGCTCGGAGGATGGTGGAAATGATTCTCGAAGTCAGTCACCTCTCCGTGTGTCGGCGGGGGGCCACCGTGGTGGAGGACGTGTCCTTCAGCCTGGCGCCAGGAACAGACACGGCGTTGGTGGGACCCAACGGAGCGGGCAAGAGCACCCTGGTGATGGCCTTGCTGGGCGTGCTGCCCCGCAGTGGCGGCGACGTGCGTCTGCTGGGCCATCGTCTGGGGCTCCGCGGCCAGCTGCCCGCCCCCATCCGGCAACAGATCGCCTATCTGCCCCAAAGTCTCCAATTCAAAGACGCCCTGCCCCTGAGCGTGCGGGAATTCGTGGCCCTGGGCTGGGAGCCGTCCGGGCCCCGCCTCCCCTGGTGGGGGGGCGCCGCCCGCCGCGAGGCCGTGGATCAGGCCCTGGCGAAAACGGGCAGCTCCGCCCTGGCCTCCCGCTTGCTCACCGAGCTCTCCGGCGGCCAGCTGAAGCGGGTGCTCCTGGCGTTCTGCGTCGTCCGTCCCCGGCGCCTGTTGGTGCTGGATGAGGCCCAGACCGGGCTGGATGCCCGGGCCAGCGAGGCCTTCCATGCCCTCATCGATGGGTTGCGCCGCAGCGAGGGCTGGACGATCCTGCAGGTGTCCCATGATCTGGAGATGGTGCGGCGCAGCTGCGATCGGGTGCTGTGCCTCAATCGAAGCCTGCGCTGCAGCGGCACTCCCGACCACGCCCTCAGCCCCAGCCAGCTGGCGCTGCTCTACGGCCCGGGCTTCGTGCCCTACCACCATCACCACCCCTCAGGGATCTGAGCGCAGGGGTGTCGGCTGGGCGTAGAGCCAGCGAACGGTGGCCCGGTCACGGGCACTCAGGCGCAGGATGGGGTCACGGCCAGGGGTGGACGCCATGGCATCGGCCGGATCGTCGCTGTGTCCCCAAAGGCCGAAGGCGTGGCCGAGTTCATGGAGCGCCGTGGCTTGAATCGCCTCCAGCCGCTGGCCGGGGCTGATGAACACCCGCACCCTGGGCTCCACCTGCGGGGAGCTGCCGGAGCCGGCGCTGGCGAGCGAGAGGACGGCGCGACCATGGCTGGCTCGCTGGCGGCCGGCGGAGTCCAGGCCCAGGGGTGGAGGACGACGCCAGATCGTCACCTGGGCCTGATCGGCATCCGGAACGATCGCGATCGGCAGAAGGGTGGACCATTCCGCCAGCGCCGCCGCCACGGCCCGGCTCCAACGTTCACCGATCCGATCAGGAGAGCCGCTCGCGGCCGCCGGCTCCACCCAGACACACCAGAGGGATTGGAGGGGCCAGCCGAGGGGTGTGGTCCGCAGGCGATGGCGGTAGTCGAGGAGAGGATCGGCAGGGGCCGGACCGGCCGGAAGCAGCAGGGGGGAGGCGAAGCGGAGCGGTTCCCCGTCACGGGGGCGGGAGCAGGGGGCCGCCGTCGCGGGCAGAGACCAGACCAGGAGGGCGGCCAAGACCGCGCCGCGGAAGTGCCTCAGAGAGGCCATGGGCCCGGGCGCCACCCAGGGATCAGGAGCTCTCCAGCCCCACGCCGCGCGCCATCAAGGTGGCCAGGAAGGGAATGAGGGCAAAACCGGCGATCTCCACATTCAAAATCCAGCGCAGCCGTTGGGCCAGAGACTCGCTCACCAGGGGGAGTTCGCCCTTGCGCAGGGGGATGGCCCAGAGGATGTAGGTGATGGTGGGATAGAGGGAGAGGGCGCCCACGCTGAGGTAGAGGCCAACCTTCCACCAGAACAGGGGATTGTCGGTGTAGAAGCTGGTGCCCTGGCCGAAGTGCAAGACCCGCAGGATGCCGCTTCCCAGAAGGGCAAGGGCCGCGATCCCGTACACCACATCCGTGATCACCATCAACACCGCCTCGGAACGCTCGGGATTGGGGCGGATGAGGCGCCGCTCCAGGACGAGTGCGGCGAAGCAGACCATGAAGCTCAGGTAGTGGGTGTAGGCCACCGCCGCGCTGGTGAAAACCTGGGGGAGGGGCGAGAGGGCAGCCATGGAGAAGGGGATGACGCAGGAACGCTAGCGACCGAACCCCTCGGCGGCCGAGGCCGGACAGGGGGCAGGCCGAGCATGGAGGGAAAGCGGAGAAATGTAGAAGAAAAGCTGAATACGAAAAAAACAATGAATACTGAAGTCTTTCCGTTGCTCCGAGAGACCAACCGCTGAGCGTGGTTATGCCTAGTTCAAACCCGTGTTTTATTGACCGATGGCCAGTTCTCTGAGCGCCTTCCTCGGCGAGAT
>JBKDTB010000250.1:0-4736 GCA_046340515.1 Cyanobacteriota bacterium
GCGGTTGGCGCTGCCCGGCGAGGGCCAGTGGGAGGCGGCCTGTCGGGCCGGAGCCAGCACCCCCTTTCACTTCGGCGACACGCTGGATGCCGCTTGGGCGAATTTCAATGGCACCTACACCTACGGTTTCAGTCGCCAGGGTCCGTATCGCCAGCGTCCGTTCCCGATCGGTGCTTTTGGTCTGGTGAACCGCTGGGGCCTGGCGGAGCTGCACGGCCAGCTTTTTGAGTGGTGCGGTGATGCCTGGCACCCGGATCCTTGCGGCGAGGGCCGGCCAGAGGATGGCCGGCCCTGGCAAGGGGTGGATCCTTCCCTGGAGGCCCTGGGCACCGCTCAGAAGGACTGCAAGCTGCTGCGCGGCGGCTCCTGGTTCAACGATCCCCGCCTCTGCCGCTCGGCCTACCGGGACTGCTTCCACCCCGGCTACCGCACCGACAGCGTTGGGTTCCGCGTCTGCTGCCTCCCCCCAGGTTCCCTTCTTGGTCCTTGAGCTCTTGAGCCCTTGGCCCTTCGGCTGTTTGGCTTGGCCCTGGCTGTTGGCTGTTGGGGTTGCGGCTGTTGGCTGTTGGCTGTTGGTTGTTGCCCGATGGCGCCGAAGGCGCCTCGATTTTTTCGGCTTGCCAGGGGGCAAGTCCATGCCAGCTCTGTTCAGTCCAATCCAGTCGAGGAGGCTTGTCGGCCCTCCTCCGGGTCCCGTGCTTCAGAACAGATGTACTATAATGGTGGGTCGTGCCGCTGCCCGCCATGCCCAGCGAGCCCCCCTCCGCGGATCCCGGCCCAACGGGGCCAGAATCGGATCCACCCCAGCCCCCATCCCCGCCTCAACCCCTTTCCCCACCCCAGCCCCCCAGCTCTTCAAGCCCGCTCCCCCAGGCCCTTCCGGCTCCTTCCTCGGCCCCTCAGCCCCCTCCTGCCCCTGTCCCTTCCCCGCCCGCCCCCACGCCGCGACCGCTTCTGAGCCTCGATGGCCAGGGCCTGCTGGAAGCCACCGCCGGCACCGTGATCGCCCTGATCGCCCTCTTTTCCTCCTATGACCACATCACCCTCGCCAACCACAACATCCCCCTGCCGCAGCAATGGGGCGTGTGGCTCATCGTTGCCTCGCTGGCGCTTGTTTTTGTCGATGCTGAACTGGCGACGCGATCCCGATTACGAGCGGCGGATGAACGCGCTCGACAGCGAAATCGCACAGATCAAGAGAGAGACCGAGCGGATCAAGAGCGAATCCGAGCGGATCAAGAGCGAATCCGAACGGATCAAGAGCGAGACCGAGCGGATCAGGAGCGAGACCGAGCGGATCAGGAGCGAGTCCGAGCAGATCAAGAGCGAGTCCGAGCAGATCAGGAAAGAGACCGAGCGGATCAAGAGCGAAACCGAGCAGCTGAGGCAGCAGAACGCCAAGGGCAGGCAAGTGCTCGCCTCCATGCATGCGCTCTGCTATCCGGACGCTTCCAGCTCGACCCCAGCCCCGCCAACCGCGACCGCTTCCGAGCCTTCCTCGCCTTGATGGCGGATCAGCCACCCTGAGCAAGCCATCTCTCCGCTGGATCGGCTTCGCCACCGCTCGGCAGACGCCATCAGGAAGACCTTCGGAGGAGGCCTTCTGAGGAAGGCCGTCGGAGGAAGGCCGTCGGAGGAAGGCCTTCCATGGAGGAGGTTTAGTGTTTTCTTGGCTTTGCCTGGACCCCTGCCCTGGCGGCACGGTCCGTTCCCCCTCCCTCCACTCGCCAATGGCGCCCTCCCTGATGGCCGACGCCACGACCAGGGATGGCTGAGCCCAAAGGTTGGCTTTGGGGTGGTGCCACCAGGTGTCGCCTGGCGGGGGCAGCGAGAGGCGGGTGTGCTCGATCGGGTAGCGCCGCAGGCCCGCAAGCAAGAAAGCGAAGCACCAGCCCTGACAGGCGAATCGCAGGGTGCGCAGCTCCCGGTCGTGGCCGTGGGGATGGCACAACCACCGCTGGGCCATCAGGTCGTTCCCGAAGTCGACGCCGCCCCCCACCCCCTGATACAGCAGCGGCTCCAGCCTGGCCAGGGGTCTGTTGTGACTAGACAGGTCAACCCATCCCGTCGCAAAGACCAACGAAGTTTGTTCGCAATCCCTAACATTTGCTTTTGTGGAGCCTTGGGGGTGCCATTCGCGGGTGCTTTTTTTATTAACAATGAAGGCAAGCAATCTTCTGGCATTTGCGACTCTGAAGGTCCTTGTTCTTTTTGGGCATGTGACCCCCTCCCACGCCCTGGCGATTTTGACAAATCTCCCTGGCACCTCATCGGGTTCAGGCACAAGTTTGGGTCTTTCCTTCAATGGTGATCGAACTAAGGCTGTTGGGATCACTGTTGGGGCGACGCCACTCTCCTTCGACTCGTTAGAAGCGCTGATCAGCAACACCACGCCTAGTTCGGTTTTGTCAGGCGGTATTTTTAGCGATTCCTCTGGCAATCCAGGCTCCTTGCTATCTGCATTTGGAAACCTTCCAATCGCAGAAAACTTCGTATCTCAAACTGTTTCTTTGACTTCTGCACCTTTCACTCTTCAAGCAAATACATCCTATTGGTTTGTCCTGGACGGTCCTTCAACTGTAAACAATCTGCAATGGGACTCTTTAAATCCCAATATTGAGCCAACTGTCAATAGTTTAATCACCTACAATGGATATCTTTCTAGCGTTGGAGGCTCTTCTTGGGGTGGTAGTGCTATTTATAATGGATTGCAGATCAACGCCACTCCCGTTCCCGGGCCTTTGCCAGTCCTCGGCATCGCCGCTGCTTTTCGATATAGCCGCAAGCTTAGAAGGCGTGTTGGGGATAGCCAGAAATTTCCAACTTCCCTCCCCCTCTGATTGAGGCGATTGCTGAGTGATTCAAATCCCCGCCGAAAGGTGGGGATTTGAATCCATAATAGATTGGCTTGTCTGCTGCTCTTCGGCATCTGACTCCGCTCCGCAATGATTGTCGAGATGATGGCGACTGATCAGTCATTTGGCAATAAGGAAGGCCTCTCTCCTCCATGGCGATGGGCCATCCAGGCCTGTTTCAGGAACTCCCACACATTGCGGCCCTGTTGCCGGAAGCTGGTGCGGACCGTGAGCAGGCTTGTCCGACAATGCGCTCCCGTTTTGGATTGAACGCCGTTACTGATTTTGCGCTGAATCACGGCAGGGCGCAGGGCTCGTTCCGCGCCATTGTTGGTAGGCTCCACACCGTCAGGGTCCAAGATGGTCCACAACGCGTGTTGACGTTGGACTAACTTATGGCAGGTACGCACTGTTTGGGTCCAGGGTGTTTGTTCGTCTCGCTCGTGTCCCAGCTCCACCACTTGGCTCAGCGTCTGTTCCAATTCCGCGCGGATCGGTTGGCAGTGTTGCCGTAACTGGTTTTCTTCGATCTCGCCGACCTTCCATCGGTTCCAAGTGCTCGACCAACTGTTCACGCAGACTCAGCAATCGCATGCCCATCTCAGCGTGGCGCCGGGGCCCTCGGCAACGGCGAAGAAATCACGGATGATATGTGCCCAGCAGAGTTGTCGTTGCTCAAGAGCCAGCTGGTTGGTGGCCGAGAAGCGATCACTCACCACGATGCCGCCAAAGGAGGGTCCCAGCAGCTTCATCGCCGCGGCGCTCAAACGGCTCAACCCCTGAAAAAACTCTGTGAGCATCGGCGTCATCAGCACCCACAATCAACCCGACGACCCTCTGCGTTGCTCCCGTCGGCATTCCCGGTGGGGGCGCCAGTTTCATCCATGTAGACCACGGGCTGCTGCCGGGCTTCCCTCAGGGCTTCCTCCGTCGGTTCGCGCAGGCAGGCCGCCAGCCGCGCGTGAATCGCCACGATGACTCCACAGCTGATCGAGACTCCAAGCAACCGCTCCAGCAGCTCTGAAGTCTTGTCCATGCTCAGCGGAAACGCACTGCCCAACAGGCCCACCAGGGAACTAAGACGAGGGGGCGTAGTGACTGCTCTCCACCCCCCGGGGCAGCTCAGCGCAGGTGCTGGAGGAGCATCGGGGACAGAGCAGGCGATGCAGCCGGTGTCTCGCGTCAAGTCCCTTGGCCGGTGGCGTCAACCAAGTTGGCCGGTGAGGGGCCTCGGATGGTTCGTGAGGTTGACGCGTGCGACAAGCTGATGCCGACGCCAGGGAAACTGGTCCACTCCCCCTCAAAGCCTTTGGCAGCACTGGAGTGTTCTGATCGGCACCAGGTGTCAAGATCATTGGCCGGTTCCGTTGGAAACCAACGCTTTACCGTGCCGCGGAGCGCTGGAGCCGGCGGACCCCACAGTCCGCCGGCAGCGCGCAGCCCACGACTGGGATGGTTGGCCATCGGCACCGGCTTGTCGCCTGGCGACAATTACCTTGGTTCATCCCTGGCTTTTGCGCCGGGCTTTGCTCCGCTGGCTGGCCTGCTGCCGGCGATGGCTGGCGCCGCTGATCTCCACGATGTGGCAGTGGTGCACCAACCGATCCACCGCCGCCACCGTCATCGAGCCGTTGGGAAAGATTTCTTCCCAGGCGGTGAACGGCTGGTTGGCGGTGATCAGCAGCGAGCGGCGCTCATAACGGTGGCAGATCAGTTCAAATAACACGCTGCTCTCCTGCTCATCGCGCCGCACATAGCCGATGTCATCAATGAGCAGAAGCGCCCAACGATCGAGGCGCTCCAATGCCGCTGAGAGGCCAAACTCCGCACGGGCTTTCTGCAACTCTTGCACCAGCGCCGTGGCGGGATAGAAACGGCAGG
>JBKDTB010000251.1:0-22771 GCA_046340515.1 Cyanobacteriota bacterium
AAGAGCTTGTTCTCCGCCAGCACCCCCTCCCCGGGAGCGGCGCCACTGAGGGCGTTGAGCAGGGAACTCTTGCCCGCGTTGGTGTAGCCCACCAGCGCCAGCCGGCAGGTGTCGCGGCGGGCCTGCCGCAGGCGGGCCCGATGGGCGCCCAACTTCGCCACCTCCCGCTGGAGGCGATCCATGCGGCGAGCGATCGCCCGGCGATCCTTTTCCAGCTGGGTTTCCCCCGGACCCCGGGTGCCAATGCCACCCCCCTGACGGGAAAGGGCCACCCCGCGCCCCGTGAGCCGGGGCAGGCGATAGCGCAACTGAGCCAGCTCCACCTGCAGACGACCGGCGGAGCTGGCCGCCCGCTGGGCGAAAATGTCAAGGATCAGCTCGCTGCGATCGCTGAGGGGCAAGGCGAGCGACCGCTCCAATTGGCGAATCCGCCCCGGCGCCAGCTCCCGATCGCTCACCACCAGGCTGGCCCGCAGCCGACGCGCTTCCAGCGCCGCCTCGCGCACCTTGCCCTCCCCCCAGAGGGGAGACCCTCCCCCCCCGGAACGCCGTTGCGTCACCACGCCCACCGGCACCGCTCCGGCGCTGCGCACCAGCCCCTCCAGTTCCGCGACGCGCCGTTCCAGGGCCAAGGGGGTCTCCTCCTGGCTGAGCACCAGAAGCAGCACCCGTTCCCGGGGGGCGTTCCCCTCCGGGGCGCCGGGGGCCTCGGCGGACAGCGGCTCCGCGGAGGGCGGATCCAGCCGACAGAGATCCCCCAGATCCCCTTCCGACAGGCAGCTCCAGCCCTGCTCGGCCGAGGGGGAGGGAACGCACAGCCGCGCCCGCTGTTGCCCCCCTCCAGCGGGCTGGGGCCCGAAGCGCAGCCAGCAGTGGGCGGAAAGATCAAGGGCCACCAGCCCCTCCCGATGGCCCGGCTGCAGGGCGGGCTGGCGGGCGGTGCCGGCGCAGGTGAGCAGGCGTCCCACCCGCACCTGCCGGCGTGACGCCCCCGAAAGTCGCTCCTGGATCTGGCGAGAGGAGGCCAGCTCCCCCACCCACAGGGCCCGCGGCAGCCCCCGGTCATCCACCAGCAGGGTGAGGGGCAGCTCCAGGGCGGCCCCCTCCTTGGCCAGCCGTTGCAGGGTGAGGGGATCTGCCACGGCGTCGGCGGGATGGCGGCGGTGCAGCAGCTGATCCAGACGATGGCGGACGGAGGGACGCAAACCTTCGGTGCGGCCCAGAAGCACGCCCTGCCTCATGGCCGGCGCAGCCGCAAGCAGCGCACGCCGGCCCGGGAGGCCCCGGCCACATCCTCCGGCTGATCGCCCACATGCCACACCTGATGGGGCCGCAGATCGAGGGCTTCCAGGGCACGGTGGAAGGGCAGGGCCGACGGCTTGGCCGCCCCGACCTCACTGGAGACGATCACCCGATCGAGCCAGGGACGCACCCCCAGGTCGCGCAGGAGGACATGCAGGCGGCGATCGAAATTGCTCACCACCGCCAGCCGCAGCCCCTGATCGCGCCAGGCGGCCAGCCGTTCGGGCACATCGGGGTAGACGCGCCAGAGGGCGGGGTCGGCGAATCGCTCAAAAAGGGCCTCCACGAGGGCGGAGGTGGGCTCCGGAGTCCCGTCGAGGGAGCGGAAAACGTCCCGAATGCGATCCCCCCACCAGCGGATTTCCGCCTGGCGAAGGGCCTCGGGATCGACGCGAGGAAAGGCCAGGGGAGGCGCGGCCCGGTAGACGGCGGGGAAGAGGGCGTCGATGGCGGCCGCATCGGCCCGCAGGCCATGGTCCGCGGCGACGGCGGCATAGGTGGTGCCCACCGACTCCCGCAGGGTGATCAACGTGCCCATGGCGTCGAGCAGCAATCCCCGGGGTCTGGGCCAGGGGGTGGGGCGCGGCGTGGAGGCCCCCGTCACGACTCGGCCAGCCAGCCGGCGGCCACCCGCAGTTGCTGGGGCAGGCCGGGCAGACGGGTGAGGTAGGCGAGACGGCGCAAGGCGAAGGCCGCCCCCCCGGCCAGGGTGAGGCCACCACCGGTGAGGGTCGCCTCTCCCTTTCCCAGGCTGAGCATCTCGCCGAGGTCTTGAAAGACGAAGGGCTCCAGCGGCTCGCCCGCCAGGGTGCGCATGACGTTGCGGGCGGCCACGGGCGCCTGCTGGAAGGCCACCTGGGCGCTGGTGGGTGGGGCGCTGGCCGGATCGGAGGCGGCGAGGCCGGCCAAGTCGCCCACCACGAAGACATCCCGTTGGCCCTCCAGGCGCAGATCAGGCTGGCAACGCAGGCGACCGGAAGCCTCCACGGGAGGGGTGGGGAGCATGTGGGGCGGCTGAAAGCGCAGGCCCGCCGTCCAGATCACCGCCCGCACCGGCACATCCTCGCTGGTGCGGGCCATTCCCTCCTCTCCCTCCGGCAGGAGGAGGGTGAGGCGGTCGGTCCGCACCGCCTCCACCCGGGTGCGCAGCCGCAGGCGCACATCCCGGCGCCGCAGGGCCGAGAGGGCCTGCTCTCTGTTGAAAGCCTTCGACCGGGGCAGCACCTCATCCCCCTGCTCGATGAGCTCCACGACGCAGGCGCCCTGGAGAATGTCGGCCACCTTGCAGGCCAGTTCCACGCCCGCGGGGCCCGCGCCGATGATCGCCAGGCGTTGCAGGGGCTGCTCCCGTCGGCCCAACTCCCGCAGCACGTCCCCCAGGCGAACCACGTCCGCGAGCGAGCGGAAGGTGAGGGCATGGGGGGCCGCGCCAGGCACGGCACCTGTGTTCTCCGTGGAGCCGGTGGCCAACACCAGGGCGGCGTAGGTCACCTCGTGACCACCGGCCGTGCGCACCGTGCGGGTGTCCGTGTTGACGCTGAGCACGCGATCCCGCAGCCAGCCCACCCCCGCCCCGGCCAGCACACTGTCGTAACGGGGGGCGATCTCCCAGGCGCGCAGCTCACCGCTCAGGAGTTCGTAGAGCAGCGGCAGGAAGAGGAAGCGTTCGTTGGGTTCGATCAGCAGCACGGGCGGATGGCCGCTCCGGGAGGCCAGGGCCAGGGCCGTGTAGAGCCCGCCGAACCCTCCGCCAACGACCACGACGGGGGAGGGTTCCGCGGACGCCCCGGCGCCGTCGGCAGAGGGCGAAGACGGGGAGGGAAGAGAGGAGTCGCCTGCCTGCATGGCCTCACCATACCCAGGCTGACCCCTCTCGGTTCGCGGGGCATGATGGGATCATGAGCCCATCTCCCTCCACCCAAGCACCTCCTGCCTTGGCTGGTGCCGCTCCGGAACCACCCGAACCCCCTCCCGCCCCCGGACCTCCGTCCGTTCCCCCCGGATCCTTCTTGCCCTCCGCGGAAGACGCTTTGTTTCCGGAACTCGCCGCCGCCCGGGCCCACCTGGAGCCCCTGTCGGCAGAGGCCCGTCTGGCATGGGCCCTGGACACCTTCGGCGGGGACTTTTGCCTCACGACCAGTTTCGGAATCCAGTCCGCCGTGCTCCTGCACATGGCCTCCCGCCTGGGGTTGGGACCGGACGGGAAGGGGGTGCCGGTGATCTGGGTCGACACGGGCTATCTACCGGAGGAAACCTACCGCTATGCCGCAGAGCTGTGCGACAGGTTGCCCGTGAACCTGCAGGTGGTGCAGTCGGAGCTGTCGCCGGCGCGGATGGAGGCGCTGCACGGCCGCCTGTGGGAGAGCGGCTCCCTGGAGGATCTGACCCTGTACAACCAGCTGCGCAAGGTGGAGCCCCTGGATCGGGCGTTGCGGGAGAGGGGGATCCGCTGCTGGGCCAGCGGCGTGCGCGGGCGCCAGACAGACCACCGGCGCATGATGACGTCCCTCGATTCCGTGCGGGGGCTGTTGTCGTTGCACCCCCTGCTCTCCTGGAGCAGCAAGGACATCTACTACTACATGGAGAGCCACCACCTGCCACAGCATCCCCTGTTCGCCAAGGGCTACTCCACGGTGGGCGATTGGCACAGCAGCGCCGCCGATGATGGAACGCGGTCTGGGCGGGCCACCCGCTTCGGCGGACTGAAGCAAGAATGCGGCATCCACCTGCCGGGCCTGATGGGCGAGGGGATTTGAGCCAGGCCCCGGCGGCGCGGTGGTTGCTGATCGGCAACAGCCGCTGGCATTGGGCGGAGCGCTCTCCAGAGGGCCAGCTGAGCCGCCGGGATGAGGCTCCTCCCCTCAGGGGCCAAGAAGGCTTTCCTCCCCTGGCCTGGGCCGCCGTCGGGCTCCCGCCTGATCCGGCCTGGGCGCCAGCCGACCGTCAGGTGGGCGTGCGGGACGTGCCCTTGTCGGGCTGCCCCCCCTGGTTGGGGGTGGATCGCGCACTGGCGGGCTGGGGTGCCTGGCGGGAGGGGGAGGAGGCGGTGCTGGTGGCGGATGCCGGCACGGTGTTGAGCCTCACCCTGGTGGATGCCGCCGGTTGCTTCCGCGGCGGACGTCTGTTGGCGGGATTGGCGCTCCAGCTGGAGGCCATGGCCAACCGCACCGCCCTGCTGCCCCGGCTCCTGGCCCCGGGGGAGACGGGAGCGGGGGAATGGGGCGTGGAGGAGAAGGAAACGGCCTGGCCCACTGCGACGGCGGCCGCCATGCGCGTGGGAGTGGAAACCGCTCTGGCGGCCGCCGTGGTGGAAGCGGCCCGAGCCTCGGGATGCCGGCGACTGGTGGTCACCGGTGGCGACGGAGGGATGCTGTGGCGTCGGGTCAGGGCACCGCTGGAGGGGCTCGGTCACACGGTCAGCCACCGGCCCCTGCTCTGTCTGGACAGCCTGACCCGGCTGCGGCCGGCGCCGGCTCTCAGGCCAGATCCAAATCCTTGAGGATGTCGTCCGCCATGGTTTCGGCCTTGACCTTGAGATAAATGCGCTCAATCTTGCCCTCGGGATCGACCACGAAGGTATGGCGCATCATGCCCATGTACTCCCGTCCCATGAACTTCTTCAATCCGTAGCTCTCATAGGCACTGGCCACGGGACAGGGCTCGGCATCGGTGAGCAGGAGGAAGGGGAGTTCATACTTGGCGACGAATTTGCCGTGACTTTTGGCATCGTCCTTGCTGATGCCAAGCACGACGATGCCCTGCTCCTGCAGGGTGCTCCAGCGGTCGCGGAAGTTGCAGGCTTCCTTGGTGCAGCCCGGCGTATCGTCCTTGGGATAGAAATAAATCACGACCCGCTGACCTTGAAAGGCGGCCAGGTCGACCAGCTTGCCGTCCTGATCAGGCAGGGTGAAGGGGGGAGCGGGATCGCCGATCGCGAGGGCCACAGGACAGAGAGGAGGAACCGCTGGAGTCTAGTGGGACGTAGACTGGCGCCACGAGCGGGAGGACAGGTCGGAGCTTCAGAAGGAAGCCCCTGGCGGGGGCCCTTGCCAATCGTTGTTGGAAAAGCTGGCGGCGAAAAGCACACAGCCCAAGCCTCGCGGCAAACCCCCACCGAAAAACCCCACCGACAACCCCCATCGCAAAGCCCCATCGGAAAGCAACGGTGTGCGGCCCACGATTTGGCGTATGCGCAGAGACAAATCTGAAGACAGTGGCTAGTTTTGGGGGGAAGTCGTCTTCCATCCACCCGTGTTCAAGCGTCTGCTCGCTGGTCTCACAGTGGGAACGGCCATTGCGTCCGCCGCCGTTCCCCTGTCAGCCCAGGCTGCCACCAATCCCATCCGCTGGAATACCGGCGCCGCTGTCTGGTCGACCAACCAATCCGCTGTCGACACCTTCCTCAAAACCGGTGCCGTCACCGATCGTGGCCTTGCTGGTGGCCTCGCCCGCTCCGGCTGGTCCGCCAAAGAAGTGCGCGATGGTTTCCGCAAAACCTATGACGTCGATCTGATCGGCGTGTCCCGGTTCCTCTACTCCGACAACGGGGTGAAGTTTCTGAAGAAGGCCACCGCCAGCTACTTCCCCTACTACAGCATGAATACTTATGCTGTCCAGGCCTTGCGTTCGGCCATCATCAGCGACGCCACTGATGGTGTGATCTCCTCCGCTGGCATCATGAAGGCTCTGCCCACTGATTTCCGTCTGGCCGATTTCTGCAACACCTACACCGGCGCCCAGACCATCTGCGCCGAGGGCCGTTGCAAGGCCGGCACCGCTCAGTGCACCTCCCTGCTCTCCTGGTACGTGTTCCTCCCCGCCTGCATTCAGGCCAACCAGGTCCTCGATCCCGTTGTGGAGCGCGTGGTTGCTCCCGCTCCCGCTCCCGCTCCGGCCCCCGAGCCGATTCGCGGTCTCTGGTGATCCCCTGATCCTCAGGTTTCTCAGCCCTGGCGTTGTCCAGGGCTTTTTTTTTGTCCCGTTTTTCGCCCCGTCCCGCCCGGCTGTCCCGGCCAGCGGCCCTCCAACACCCCATGGCCAAGCCGCTGGGGCAAGCGGACGCCAAGGTGGGCCTGAAACCAGCCGCGCAGTTCGCGCACCTCCTCCGGCTCCAACCCCGCCGCCAAGAGAGACGACCGATAGGGCGCGGCGTCCATGAACCAGCGCGTCAACAGCCGCTCGGCGAGGGGGAGGTCGAGGGATTCCTCCCAAAGCCGCTCCGCGACGCGCCAGCCCAGCCGTCCCAGGGCCTCCCCCAGGGCGGTGGGCAACAGCTCCCGGCGCTCCAGCTCCCGCGCTTCCGCCTCCATCACCCGATCCAGAAGGCGGGCCCAGGCGCCGCCGGGAGCGTCCCGCCCCGTCAACAGGGACCGAAGGGCCGTGGCGGGACCCAGGCGCGGTTGGCTGAAGAGCAGGCGCAGCCGGGCGCCCGGGGCGGCGAGGGTGGAGAGCACCTCCGCCCAAGGCCGTTCCCCCGCGACCGTGCGCTCCAGACAGGGCTGACGGGCCACCATCCATTCGAAGCGTCCCCCCGGCTGGGCCAGGGCCTCCAGGGGACGCGGGTTGTCCTCCGGCACCCGCAGCACCCGGGGCCGGGCAAGGGGATCCAACAACGCAAGCTCGGCCTCCAGCGCTTCCTTTTCCTCCTCCCGGGCAACGGTGAGCACCACCTCTCCCTCGGCGGCCGTGCGCAGGGGATCGAGCGCCCAGAGCAGGGAGCGAGCCTGCAGCACAAGCACCCGATCCAACCGTTCCGGAGCCTGGTCGCGCCAGAACCTCTGGCGCAGCAGATCGAGACGCTCCCCTTCCGCCGCCGCTTGACGGGCCAGCCAGCGCTGGAGCTGGGGATCCTCCGGACCAGCACTGAGCCTCTCCTGGAGCTCTTCTCCCTGCTCCGCCACGGCGGCCAGCTGGGCCGCCCGTCGCTGGCGCAGGGCCGTCCGCCGTTCTCCCTCCCACCCCAAGGCGCCGGGCTGCCAAAACACTTGACCCTGGAGGGATGGGGGGAGGTATTGCTGCGCCACCCAGTGCTCCGCATAGGCATGGGGATAGCGGTAGCCCTGCCCGTCACCGAAGGCGGAGCCATCGCGATGGGCATCGCGCAAGTGGGCAGGCACCTGTTGCTTCTGGGCCTGCCGCACGGTCTTCAGGGCGTCAAACAGGCCGAGGGTGCTGTTGCTCTTCTCGGTGCTGGCCAGATAGAGGGCAGCCTGGGCGAGGAAATAGAGGCCCTCCGGAAGCCCCACCCGCTCGAAGCTGGCGGCACAGGCCTCCACCACGACAACGGCCCGGGGATCGGCCAGGCCCACATCCTCCCCGGCGGCGATGAGCATGCGGCGGAAGAGAAAACGCGGATCCTCCCCGGCCTCCAACATGCGGGCAAGCCAGAAGAGGGCGGCATCGGGATCCGAGCCGCGCAGCGACTTGATGAAGGCGCTGATCGTGTCGAAATGGGCATCGCCCTGCTTGTCGTAGAGCACAGCCCGCTGCTGAATCGATTCCTCGGCAATCGCCAGATCGATGCGGATGGCGCCTTCGGCATCGGGCTCGGTGGTTTCCACGGCGAGCTCCAAGGCGTTGAGGAGACTGCGGGCGTCACCGTTGGCGACATCCAGCCAGTGGGCTTCCGCTTCGGGGGTGATCCGCACTCGCTGGCCGCCGTAGCCCCGTTCGGGATCCTCCAGGGCCCGCCCGAGGAGACGGCGGAGGGCCTCCGGCTCCAGGGGCTGAAGGCGGAACAGCCGTGAACGACTCACCAGGGCCTTGTTGACCTCGAAGAACGGATTTTCCGTGGTGGCGCCGATGAGGGTGAGGGTGCCGTTCTCCACCCAGGGGAGGAGGGCGTCCTGCTGGGCGCTGTTGAAACGGTGCACCTCATCGATGAACAGGATCGTGCGCAGGCCATGGTGAGCCAGCCGCTCCCTGGCCTTTTCCACCTCCACCCGCAGATCCTTCACCCCGGCCAGCACGGCATTGAGGCTGCTGAAGTGGGCGCGGGTGTGGCCGGCAATGATGCGGGCCAGGGTGGTTTTGCCCGTGCCGGGGGGGCCGTGGAAGATCAGGTTGCCGACGCGATCAGCGCTGATGGCCCGCCGGAGCAGGCGGCCTGGCCCCAGGATGGCCTCCTGCCCGACGAAGTCATCGAGGCTGCGCGGACGCATGCGCTCCGCCAGGGGGGCCAGGCGGGCGAGGGTGGTCTCCCGCTGGTGGCTGAAGAGATCAGCCATGGTTCCGATTCCCGCCCGCTGGCCTGATCACGCTCGGGTCATTCCCGGGAGTCGGGCAGAAGGGGGCCCGGGGCATGGAGCCGGGCGCTGAAGCCGAGAAGGTCGAAACCACTGAAAAGAAAGCTGATGCCCACAAGCAGACCCAGCACGGAGAGGAGACCCTCCGGGCTCATGGTGAGAATGAGGAGACCAAGCACCAGGGTGACCAGGCCGTTCGCCAGTCCCCAACCCCAGCCGCGGGCCTGGCGATGGGTGAGGGCCAGCAGGCTCATCAACACCCCCTCGATCAGAAAGACGATGCCCACGGCCAGGGCCAGGGTCTTGATCTGAACAGCGGCGGGAACGATGCCAGCCTTGAACTGAACCAACATCCAGAGGCCCGTGAACAGGAACAGGCTGGCGAGGATCAGGCGCAGGAAGCCATGCCAGCCCTTGAGGCGCAGACGCCGGCTCCAAGTGTCGACCCAGCCCATCAAGCCCGCCACAAGAAAGGCCACCGCCACCATCACCGTGACACCCGCGGAAGCCACATAGGGAAACAGGAGCGCGAGGATGCCGAGAACGATCATCACGATCCCCTCAGCCTGGGCCAGGCCCTTCAGCCGCCCAGCCTGGAGGACCTGGCGGGTGAGGGCGGTCTCACCTGCCAGGAGATCCCCGTCGTCGGGGGTGTTGAAGGCGGCGCCGGAGGGCATGGAAAATCGGGGGCGTTTTTCTCGACGGTAGGCAGGAGAACCGGTTTCGCCATCGTTGACGGTGCCGGGCACCCGCCATTCGACATCCTTTGAGATGGAGGTGCGGACCGTGGGCAAGGCGGGGCGGGCTGTCTACGGTGGCCAGAGAACGGCACGGCGTCCATGACGCTTCTGGAATCCCGCGAGGGCAAGGCCTTCCCCGCCGCGGTCGGTCGGACGGTGAACGTCTCCACCCCCGCCAGACCGGGGCCCATGCGGGCGAGAGAGGGGGGGGCGAGCCAACCATCTCTGCGAGATTTGCGCACCGGCGCCCTGCACGCTCCCCATCGCGGGCCAAGGGAAAGGGCCGCCCATTTCAAGGGCCAATGGGAGGAGGGCGGGGTGGCCTTTCGGGCCAAGGGGTCTGCTGGCACGATCCTTCTGAACCCGGTCCTGGCGGCGGGCCGTGGTGGAGGCGGGCGGCGCGCCCGTGGACGATCCGCGGGCCCCCATCCGGATGGTGCTCCCGCGGCAGTGGGGCCATGACGATCGCCATTGCCCTCACCATCGGTGGCAGCGATTCCGGCGGGGGCGCGGGAATCCAGGCTGACCTGAAGACCTTCACCGCCCTGGGGGTGCACGGCTGTTCGGCGATCAGCTGTGTCACGGCGCAGAACACCCGGGGCGTGAGCCGCGTCGATGGCCTGCCGCCGGAGGCGCTCACGGCGCAGATCGCGGCGGTGGTGAGCGATCTGGCGGTGGGGGCGCTGAAAACGGGGATGCTGCTCAACCAGGCGCTGATCGAGGCCACGGCCGAGGCCATCGCGCCCCTGGCCCTGCCGAAACTGATCGATCCGGTGATGGTGTCGCGGGCGGGGGCGGTGTTGCTCGAACCGGGCGCCATCGCGGCCTATCGGCGCTGCCTCCTGCCCCGGGCCGAGCTGTTGACGCCGAACATCCACGAGGCGTGCCTGCTCACGGGGCTGGCGATCGACAGCCCGGCGGAGGTGGAGCGGGCGGCGGAGCGGCTGCTGGTGAGGGGGGAGGAGGGGGCAGGGGTGAGCGGGGGTCCGGCGGCGGTGTTGATCAAGGGAGGCGGGCTGGCGGCGCTGCGCGGCCGCGACTACCTGCTCCGCCGGGAAGGGGAGGGCTGCTGGCTGGCCCACGCCCCCATCGCCACCCCTCACACCCATGGCAGCGGGTGCACCCTGGGGGCGGCGATCACGGCCGGCCGGGCGCGGGGGCTGGATTTGGAAACAGCGGTGGTGACCGCCAAGCGCTACGTGGAAGGGGGGCTGCGGCGGGCACTGGCCATTGGCGGGGGACAGGGGCCGCTCTGCCACTGGCATCCCCTGGAGCCGGACAACTCCGGGGCATGACGGTGGATCAGATCCCCCTCACATCACCACCAGCCAGGCCGGCAGGCTGCCCGGGGAGGGGAGGGTGAGCGATTGATCGGTGAAGGTGATCTGGTTGGTCTCCCAGGTCAGGAGGGTGTTGGCGCCATCGGGGCGGAGGGTGAGGGTGGGGCGGGAGCCAGCGGGGAGGCCCCAGAGTTCGATCCGGTCGCGGGTGGGTTGGAAGCCGGTCACCCGATCGATGGCTCCCACGCCAGCGACAAGTTGAACACGATCGGCGCCGCTGTTCAATTCAATGGTGTTGCGCCCGCCGGAGGCGCAGATCACGGTGTCGGCCGCGCCAGCGATCACCGTGTCATCGGCGGCGGTCCCCCAGATCACATTGCGGGACCCCGCGGTGTTGCCCCCCACCACGGTGATGGGCCCGATCAGGAAGTCGGGGCTGGTGAGATCCACCAGGCTGGTGGCCCCCGCCGCGGTGGCATTCCCCATGCGGATGGTGGAGAGTTGATCGAAGCGGGGGGCGGTCGAACGACCCTGCCAGTCGGTCCGGGGGGTCAGCTCCGCCGACTGGGGCGTCCAGGAATCGTGGAGGAAGAAGGCATGGTTGCCATCGCCAAGGTCCAGGGCGACCCGGGTGCCGGCCGCGTTGCGCAGGGAGACACCATGGCGACGCAGGCCCGTGATCGCGATCCTCTCCCCCGTGCCCGGCACCGCCTGGCCGGAGAGCGTGATCGAGCCCCCGTTCCAGGCCTCAAAGCCAGCCTCCCAGGTGTCCGTCGCGCTCGCCTGAATCACCAGCGGGCGCGGATCCGCCACCCGGAGCAGCTCACTGCCGGTGGCCTGCAGCTTGGCCTCGCCGGTCAATTGAAGGGTCCAGGGGGCGGAAGACTCGCCCGCCACGCCTTGCGTTGTCTCCACCCGCGCCTCCAACCGCACGCTTCCATCGGCCCCGGGGTCAAGGGCCCCGCTGGGACGAAAGCTCCAGCGCGTGCCCCCCGCCGAAGGGGTCGCGGCGCCGAGGGGCAGGCCATCGGCATAGATCAGCAGCCGCTCGTCTGACTGCAGCGGCGCGGCCAGGGAGCCGGCCAGGGTGGGACGGGCGAGATCGGCCGGCGCGCCGCCAAAGGAATCGTTGAGACTCAGCAGGGTGGCCCGGTTGGTGGTTTGGCGCTGCAGCCGCACCTGCAGGGTCTGATCGAGGGTTTCGCCCAAGAGGTTGGTGGCCCGCAGGGTGAGGGACACCACCTCGGTGCGGTTGGCCCGGGGGAGCAAGGTCAGCCGGGATCCCACCAGCGAGGCCTCCAGCAGATCGGGGGCGCTGTTGCTGATCAGGGCGTAGCTGAGTTCGGCCTGCTGCTGAATCGTGATCGCACTGAACCGCAGCAGCCTGTCGACAACGGAAGCCCCATTGCCGAGGGGCAACTCGGCGAAGACCCCTCCAGCATTGAAGACAGGAACAGCCGCCAAGGCATCCAGGGTGGCCAGGTCGCCGCCGCCGAGCACCCGCCCGAAAACGGTGAAGCCGCCGTTCTGCGGATCGAGGATGGATCTGTTGTCGGCCAGGCTCCAAAACCATTGGCTGGTGGCGCTGTTGGGATCGGATCCCAGCTTGGCCATCGCGATGGTGCCCCGCAGGTTGGCGCGGGTGGGGCTGAACTCGTTCGGCACCGCAGGGAAGGTGCTCACGTCGACGATCTGACTGCCCGTGGCGCTTTGCAGCAGGTTGAATCCACCCCCCTGGAGCACAAAGCCCGGCACGGAACGGTGCAGGAAGGTGTTGGTATAGCGACTGGCGGAGATGTAGTCCTGGAGGTTTTTGGTGGTCAGGGGAGCGCCCTGGCCGCTTTGGTTGTAAAGAAGAACGCGGATCTGACCACTTCCGAGGGCATTGTTGGCCAAAAGCGCGGGCGCCAATTGAAAGGTGGCCACCAAACCCGTGCTCAGGGGATCGTCAAAGACCGAGTTCAGATCCACAGCCCCGCTGGCACCACCCCAAACCAAAGCTGGACTGGGCACCGTTGTGGTGACCGGATTGGGGAGGTCGTTCACGGCAACCGTGAAGGCCTTCTCCGCCGTGCGACCGCTGGCGTCGGTGACGCGGATCCGCACCTTGAGCTGGGAGAAGCTCTCCCGATCGAAGACCTCGGCCGCCTGCAGCTGACCGTTGACCAGGCGGAAGCGACTGTTGTCGTCTGCTCCCGCTCCCGCCACGAGGGCGTAGGTGAGCCCGGAGGCAGGCAGAAGGGAGCCGTCCGCCGCTGCCGTGGACAGCATGCCGATCGGCACACCAATCACATCGCCTTCATTGACGGTGAGGCTCGAGAGCCACAGGTCGGCGGGAGCTGGGCTGGGCAAAACAGCAGGAGATCGGGGCGTGACTCGGACGCCGTTGACTCAGTTTACGGCCGTTCCAACATGAGAGGGTTAACCGCCTTGCCGCAGCGGGCGTGATGAAAACAGTTCTGGTGACCGGCAGCAATCGGGGCATCGGCCTGGAGATGTGCCGCCAGTTGCGGGAGCGGGGGGAGCGGGTGCTGGCGGTCTGCCGTGTTCCGTCCGCCGACTTGGAGGCCCTGGGGGTGCCCGTGGTGTCAGGGGTGGATGTCACCAGCGAGGCGGCCGTGGCGGATCTGGTGGAGCGCTTGGGGGGGGAGCCCCTGGATGGGCTGATCCTCAACGCGGGCCTCCTGGAGGCAACGAGCCTGGAGGAGCTGGATCTGGACAGCCTGCGCCGCCAGTTCGAGGTGAACGCCCTGGCGCCTCTGCGGCTGGTGCGGGCCCTGCTGGGGCAGCTCGGGGCCGGTTCCAAGGTGGCCCTGATCACCAGCCGGATGGGCTCCATCGAAGACAACAGCTCCGGCGGGTCGTACGGCTACCGCATGTCGAAGACAGCGCTCAACATGGCGGGCAAATCGTTGGCGATCGACCTCAACCCTCGCGGCATCGCCATCGCGATCCTCCATCCCGGCCTGGTGCGCACGCGCATGGTGGGCTTCAATCCCCAGGCCACCGAACCGGAGGTGGCCGTGCGGGGCCTGTTGGCGCGGATCGATGGGCTCACGCTGGCGAATTCCGGAACGTTTTGGCATGCGAATGGGGATGTGTTGCCATGGTGAGGGTTACGCACGTGAATCGGAGGATACTGGCTGAAGCAGCCGCTGAATTGCATCGAGCTTCAAGCTGACCTCTGGGTCAATCTCTGCCGGGTCTTGGCGCTCAATCAGGCGATACAGATCTCCTTTGCGGAGAAGCATGGGAAGGCCCGTTGCCTCAGCAAGCTGCCGAAAAAACTCCTCCGCCAGGGAGCTCAATTTTTTCGCCTGGGTTTGGGCACGCCAGATGGTGCTTTGGGTTGACGAATTTGCCGTAAGGTAGTTCTCAAAGTCGGCGGGTTGGCCATCAAAGACAAGCTCTAAGATCAGTTGATCAAGAATCCTTTGGCGTTGATCCACGAAAAGATCCATTCCATCCGAATGGGCCCAATCAAGCAGGAGTTGCGGAGTAACGAAATAGTTTTCAATCTCGTACCGCCTCCATGGCAAACGGGCAAAAGGCCCGAGATTCTCATCTCTCAGGTCACGGGTGTCAGCGTCAATGATTTCAAGCCCACGCAAATGAGGAAGGATGCGTCTCAAACCCTCGAAATGCTTTTTGGCCCTCTTGCCAAACGCCCCTTCCACAGCATCCAACACCTCCACCGCAGACTGCGCCATGGACCGAATGTCCTGAATATAATAGACATTGAGATGAGAACCGTCAGCCAACAGATCCCGTACAGGGTGGAGGAGTCGGTCGGCAAAGGCTCTCAGGATGGCAAGGTCCGTGCTGCCCTCCAGATAAAGCACATGACCTGTCTCACGAGCGCGCACGTAGTGATCAGCGCCAAACTGCCGCAAGGATTCCATGATGTCTGTCTTTGAGGCCAGATCGTCTGGCTGGCCGGCGAGAAGCATGGTGAGATGGTTGTCAAGGGCCTCTCTCATCACGACCTCAGAATGGGTGGCCATCACCACTTGGCAGCGGTTGCGATCGGCGATGCTCTTGAGCAGGGCATAAATCGGCTGTTGGCGAAGAATTTCCAGGTGCGCATCGGGCTCATCGATCAAGAGCACACTGCCCTTATGGGAATAGAGATGGGCCAGAATCAGCAGCATTTGCTGAAAGCCACGGCCTGCCAGAGAGAGATCCAGGGGCCGATCAGCGCCGCTTTGTGTGTAGAAGAGATCGAGGGATCCGCCTTCATTTTCCTGGGGTGTGGTGAGCGAAACCTGGAATAGCCGCCGCATCAAATCTGTAATCTCCCGCCAGTCGCTCGGATGGTCTTGATACACCAAAAGGCAAAGATTGCGCAATACTTCAGCAGTACTACCACGACCCATATGATAATCTATTCGGTTGCGGGTGATGAGAGGTTCGTCAGCTGAAATGCCCGACATGGGGTACAGCAGGGCCACATCCAGGCGTGCTGCTTGCTCCAGTGCCTGGGGGTTGCCGGCGGTTGCGGAATGGGGTTCAGCGTAGATCAGCTCATCGCTGGGGTGATGGCGGAAGACCATGGTGACCGGTTCAACCCGACCCTCCACTTGGATGCCGATGGAGATGTGCAGTTCCTTGCCCGTCGTCTTGAGATTGTTCCAAAAATGGCGTGTTTTCGGGACGGGAACCGCCAGGATGCTAAGGCGGTTGAGTGGTTTGCCTGTGCGCGTCTTGGCCTTGGAATCCTTCGCTTCCTGTTGCCAGGTGCGCAGAGCGATCGACCAAAGCGCAATGGCCTGAAGCGCAGTGGTTTTGCCGCAGTTGTTGGGCCCAATGAGCACGGAGGGGTGCGCCAGCGGGATGCGGCCGGTGCTGCCGTAGCTCTTGAAGTTGCGGATCTCCAACCAGTGGAGGATGGTCATGGCACCACCTCCAGTTCCCAGGGCAGCGGGGCCGCAAAGTGCCGGGGGCTCAGCGCGGAGGCTGCCAACGGAGCTTTCTCACTCAGGGCCCCACAATCGCGCAGAAGGTTGGCCAGGAGGTCAGGTGGAGCCGGGGCGTGAAGGATTGGCCTGCGGTGGATTTCTTCTCGTCTGGTTTTTTCTTCAGCAGCCATAATAGTGATCACCCGGTTCCTCCTGGCGTGCGCTAGACCAATCTAGCTTGTTGTTCTCGGTCAGCAGCTTGTTGAGCGTGAACGAGTTCTTGATGAGAGCACTGGCATTGACATACATCTCCTGCACCAAAACGGAGCTGCCGCTCTCGCTGTTGCTCAGTTCCAGCCGCAACAACTTTTAACAGAGGGACGCCGGGAGTCCGGGTCCCTTGCGATCGTCCTTCGGGGAGCAGGCAGAATGTCCCAACGCGCTGCAAGAGAAGGTCTCCTGACCACACCAGATCTGGTGTGCGCTGACCTGCTCCGAGCCAGAGCCGAAGAACGGGCTTGGTGGGGTCAACCGATCGCGGACGGGCGATGGGAAGGCACCGGGGCAGAGCGGAGGACAGAGGGCGGAGGCGCCAGCACTGGCGATGGGCCGAACGGCCAGGGCGGGTGGTGGGCGGCCCCAGCGGAGGGGTGAGAGATCGGTCGCTGGGCACCCCGGAAAGATTGCCCTAAGGTCCGGCGGATGTTGCAGTCCCCCTTGAGCCGCCCGTCCAACCTCCTGGCCCTGCTACCCCTGCTGCTGACGGCCTGCGCCAGCCCCAAACCGGCCGCCGTGGCGCCCGCCCCCGTGCGCCTGGTGCCCGCACAGGCCCTGCCGTTCCTGGACGCCCTCGATGTGCAGAGCACCCTGGAGGCCATCCGGGAGGTGAAGCTGGCGCCGGAAATTTCCGGGCGGATTGTGGCCATGCCCATGGCGGAGGGGCAGCCCGTGCGGCCGGGGCAGCCCTTGTTTGCGTTGGATCAGACACAACTTCAGGCGGAGGTGAATGCTGACGCCGCGGAGGCGCGCAAGGATCGGGTGAACGCTGAGCGCTACATCTTCCTCAATCAACAGGGTGCAGTTTCCACCAAAGAACGCGACTCCTACATCACCCAGGCCATCCAGAGCCGCGACGCGCTGCGGGCCAATCTCGCCAATCTGGGCTACAAGAATGTCGTGTCCCCGATCGACGGCATTGTGGGCAACATCAATTACAAGCTCGGAGATGTGGTGCAGGCCGGCTCTGTGGTGACGAGCATCGTCGACAATTCCAGACTCTGGGTTCGCCTCGACATCCCCGGCGAAGACGCCTACCGGGTGCGCCTCGGCATGCCCGTGGTGCTCAAGGCCCCCGATGAACCCCGGAGGCTCCTGGCCCGCGGAGCCGTCAGCTTCGTTGCCCCCTCCATTGACAAAGAGAAGCAGACCTTGCTGGTGAAGGCCACCTTCGACAACGGCGATGGGGCGCTGCGCAACGGCCAGCGTGTCAACGCCACCCTGGTGTTCAACCAGACGCCCTCCCTGGCGGTGCCCCAGCAGGCGGTGTTCCTCCAGGCCGGCCAGCCGTTTGTGTTCGTCGCCGTCAGCGCCGAGGTGGCCCGCCAGCAATTGGGCCGCCCGCTGGATCCCCCACCCCCGCCCGGCATGCCCGTGGCCCTGCAGGTGCCCGTGACCCTCGGCACCCTCCAACACGGCGCCTACGCCGTGCGCAGCGGCCTCAACGCAGGCGACACGGTCATCCTCGGCAACCTTTTCCAACTGCGCAGTGGGCTGCCCGTTCGCCCCTCCGCCGCTCCGGTGAGCCGCCGATGAGCCTTTCTGACACCTTCATCAAGCGGCCCGTCCTGAGCACGGTCTGCAGTGTGTTGATTCTTCTGGCCGGGGTGATCAGCTTGCCCCTGCTGCCCGTGGAAAACCTGCCCAATATTGCGCCGCCCACCATTCAAGTTTCGGCCACCTATCCGGGCGCTGACGCCCTCACCGTGGAAAGCGCCGTCACCGGTCCCTTGGAGGAAAACATCAACGGTGCGCCGGGGATGGACTACATCACCTCCTTCAGCACCAGCGAGGGGAGCAGCCAGCTGAATGTGTTCTTCAAAGCCGGCAGCGACCCCGACATCGACCAGGTGAATGTGCTCAACCGGGTGCAGACGGCCACGCCGCAGCTGCCGACCTCCGTGAGCAACCAGGGGGTGACGGTGGAGCAAACCGCCACCAGTTATCTGCTGGTCTACAACCTCACCTCCACCCAGGGGCAATACAGTCGCAACTACCTCAATGGCCTGATCCAGCTCAACCTCCTCTATCCCCTCAGCCGCTCCCCCGGGGTGGGTCAGGTGAACATCTTCGGAGCGAGCAGCCCGGCCTTTCGCCTCTGGGTGAGCCCCAAAAAATTGGCTCGCTTCAACCTCAGCGCCACGGAGGTGGTCAAGGCCCTCCAATCCCAGAACCAGGTGGTCATTGCCGGCAGTGTCGGCGGGCCACCCTCTCTGCCGAGCAATGCCACCACCCTGCCACTGCTGGTGGATGGCAACCTGAAAACCGTAGAAGAATTTGAACAGCTGATTCTCGCCAAAGGTCCCGATGGCGGCTTGATTCGCCTGAAGGATGTGGGCAAGGCGGAATATGGCTTTCAAAGCTTTTATTCTTCCGCCATCAATGCAATCAGCGGCCACCCCTGCGTGGGTTTTGGCGTCATCCAATTGCCGGGAACCAATGCCATCGACACCGCCAAAGGGGTGGATCAGGTCTTGCAGGATTTTCAACGCACCCTGCCTCCTGGAGTGAAGCTGGAGAAGGTCTTTGACCAGCGGGATTTCATCAATGCTTCCATTGAAGGAGCCCTGGATGCCCTGCGCGATGCCGTGGTGCTCGTGCTGCTGATCATCTTCCTCTTTCTTCAGGATTGGAAGGCCACCGCCGTGCCCGCCCTGGCCCTGCCCATCGCCCTCCTCGGGGCGATGATTTTCGTGAACGCCTTCGGCTTTTCCATCAACCAGCTCACCCTTTTGGGGATCATCCTGGCCACTGGTCTGGTGGTGGATGACGCGATTGTGGTGGTGGAGGCTGTGTCGGCCCGCATTGAGGCGGGCGATCCGCCGTTCATCGCAGCCTCCAAGGCGATGGGGGAACTCACTGGGGCGATTCTCGCCACGGCACTGGTGTTGCTGGCGGTGTTTCTCCCCGTTTCCTTCTTTCCTGGCTCCACAGGAGTGATCTATCGCCAGTTCGCCCTGACGATTGTCTTTTCCATTCTCGTCTCCACCTTCAACGCCATCACCGGCAAGCCGTTGCAATCCGCTCTGCTCCTGGGGGGCGGCAAGACGGAACCCCGCGGCCCCCTGTGGACCGCGATCGGCGGCATCTTCGGCGGGACCTACGGGGCCCTGGCCGGCGGCTGGATCGCCTCCCTGCTCCTGGGCGTGCTTGGCGCCGTGATCGGCACGTTTCTCCTGCCGATCTTCACCGCCTTCAACGCCGGCTTTGAGCGCCTGGCCCACGCCTATCAAGGCCTTCTCGGGCAGGTGATCCGCTGGCGCCGGGGGGTGGCCGCCCTGCTGCTGGGGGGTGTGGTGGCCACGGGCCTGGCCTTCACCGCCATCCCCACCGGCTTCGTGCCCACCGAGGACCAGGGCTACGGGCTGGGCATCATCCAGTTGCTGCCGCAGGCCTCCCTGGAGGCGACGATGAAGGTGGCCGCCGAAGCCCAGGCGATCCTCGCCAAGGAGCCGGATGTGGTGGCGGGGGAGCTGGTGGGGGGCGCCGGCTTCAATGGCAGCTCCGTGAACCAGGGCCTCTTCTTCTTCGGCTTCCGCCCCATCGAAGAGCGGCGGGGCCGTCAGCATGGAGCGGATGCGATCATCCGGCGACTCAACAAAGAATTCAGCCAGATTCATGGCGCTTTGGTCTTTGCCTCGCCACCTCCGGCCGTGCCCGGCTTCAGCGCTCAGGGGGGGTTGACCTTTCAGTTCAACGATCTCAGCAATGGTGGCTTCAGCCCCACTGAACTCTCCCAACTTGCTGATTCCCTGATGGCCAAGGCTCGGCAAACCGGCGCCTTTGAGAAGATCTACAGCCAGTTCATCTCCGATGCGCCGGTATGGCGCCTGGATGTGGATCGCGATCGGATGGCCTCCCTCGACATCGATTACGGCGAGGCGATGACCACCCTTGGCACCTTGATGGGAGGCCGTTTCGTCAACCAGACCTACGAACAAGGCCAATACCGCCAGGTGTACGTGCAGGCCAACGCGGACAATCGCTCCCTGGTGGATGAACTGCGCACTCTCTATGTCGAGAGCCGCACGGGCAAGCTGATTCCCCTCAGCAATGTGGTGAACGCCCGGCTCGACAGCGCCCCGCCCATCATCAGCCACTTCAACCTCTATCGCACGGTGCTCATCCAGGGCCTTGAGGCGGCGGGGCACTCCACGGGGCAGGCCATCGACACCTTGATGAACAGCTATCGCAAAATGAACTTCACCAACATCGGCCAGGCCTGGTCGGGTCTCACCCGCTCGGAGGTGCAGGCAGGTTCCCTGGCGGTGTTGGTGTTTGCCCTGGGGCTGGTGGTGGTCTATCTCGTGCTCTCCGCCCAGTACGGCAGTTACATCGATCCCTTGGTCATCCTGATGACCGTGCCCCTGGCCATGCTCGGTGCCCTGGCCTTCCTGGTGCTGCGCGGCCAGGTGAACAACGTCTATGCCCAGGTGGGGCTGGTGACACTGATCGGCCTGGCGGCGAAGAACGGGATTTTGATCGTGGATCTGGCCAACCAGCGCATGGAACAGGGCCTCTCCGCCATCGAGGCGGCCAAAGGCGCCGCCGCCTCCCGCCTGCGCCCCATCCTGATGACCGCCTCAGCGGCCCTCTCGGGCTTTTTCCCCCTGGTAATCGCCTCGGGGGCCGGCGCCCTCTCCCAGCGATCTCTGGGAGCCGTGATCTTCGGCGGCTTGCTGGTGGCCACCGTGCTCAGCCTGTTCGTGGTGCCCGCCTTTTCCGTGCTGATGAAGAATCTGGAAGCGGCCTGGTTCCCGGCCAGCACAGAAGGCCAGGCTGTGGCTGGCGACTCTTGAGCGAACCAAGCGCACCCCCCACCTGATGCCCCTGCCGCCGCCCCCCGGATACAAACCAAAGCGCCAGCTGCGCATCGACCGACGTCGCATCGCCCTCGCCGGGGCCCTGCTCGCCGGGATGAGCGCCCTTTTGATCGGCCTGGCCCAGCAGGTGGCCCGCACCCCGGGCGAACCTCTCCCCCCCTGGCCGCTGCCCTACATCCTGCTCGTGGTGGCCGTGGCGGGCTTCTGCGGCGCCTGGAATGAGGCCATGTGTCAGATCAGCTTCATCCGGCGGGGGTCTCCGGGGGCGCCGCTCTGGCGGTTTCGGCGTTGAGGCCCCATCGCCACTCCTTGCCAAGGGCCCTCTCAGCCCATGGGTGCAGGGCTGGCCTGACGTTTGTGGCAATGACCGCAGCCAGTGGGACGGCCAGCGATCCTCACGGTGGGTTGGGATCAGGAGCTGGCCGATGCCTCCGCAGAGGCGTTTGAGCCTTTCGGCAAGGGGCGCCATGCCAGTGGCCTGAACTTCGGCGATTGCTTTTCCGATGCGTTGGCCAATCGGCTGCGGGTGCCGCTGCTGGTCGTCGGCAACGATTTCAGCCATACCGATTCCGAGGTGGCGTCGTGACCGCGCTTCACTGTCTGTACTCAGCATCGGACCATCCCGAACCTGAAACGGGGGATTCGCGAGCAGGGGAAGTTTGAGACATCCCATGGCTGCCACCAGCAGCCCTGATGACTGCCCAGCGGAGGTCATGCCGACGTGGTCTCTGTCCCCCTGCCCCGGGCCTGCCGAAGGCTTTGGCCACCAGCCCTGATCTGATGTCTTGAGCGAAGGGTGAACGGCTCGGCATGCCCATAACCTCTCAGTAGAGGAGCCGATTGCCCTCGTAGCGGGCCTGCAGCAGTTCAAGTCGGTGGATCAGCTTTTGCTGGCGCGTTTCCTGCCGGGCGCGGGTGCTGGGGCTGCCCTCGAAGTGGGTGAGCTCATTGCGGAGCAGGTAATCGACGAAATCCTTGGGCTCGCAGGGCCTGTTGCCCATCCATTTGTGGAAGTTGCGGTGCAGGGCCGAGCTGACCACCAGCAGATTCTCGTCCAGCGCCGCCAGATCCGGGCGAGAGGAGGAATCGAAGAGGTGGTGGGCCTCCAGCTCGATCGGGTTGCGGGCGGCCGCGGTGGGTTTCTGTTGGGTCACGGCACAGTGCTTGGCCTTGCCGCGGGCGCGGTCCATTGCGGTCTTGACGCGGGCTTCATGGCTTTCGAGCACCTTGCGCTGCACCTCAAAGCAGTCCTCCGCCACGTCGGCCACAGCTTTCACCCAGGCCTTGCGGGCCTTGGTGATGCGTCCTCGTTCGTGCATGGTGCGGGCCAGACGGGCGATGCCGCGCTGGCTCCAGTGGCGCCCGTCGCTGTCGTCAAAGTCGGCGAAGTGCACGTCGATTTCCAGACCCTCAGCGCCATCGAGGCTGGAACTCTCTTCCTCGATGCGCCGCACGGCCCCGGCCATGCCCTTGGCGTTGGTGCCCAGCACGCGCACCACCGAGCGCTGCTGCAGAAACACCAGATCGCCGCAGATCACCAGAGCGGAGCGATCCTGCGTCACCTGAATGATGCGCCGCTGCACCAGGGCACGGGTGACGCGAGCCCGATGGTGGGTGAAGAACTCCTTGAGCCGCGCCAGGAAGCTGCCGCCCTCGGTTTCCTCCAGATATTTGGCGATCGCCATCACGCCCTCTTCGTAGAAGCGGCGCTTGCGGGCCTGGCCCGGCTCATACTCAAAGAATTCCCCTTCGATCAGATCCCAGGCGTCGTCAGGATCGGAATCAAAGAAATCACAAATCCGGTAGAGCTTCGCGACCGGGATGCCGAGCATCTTGGCGGCTTCCTTATCACTGAAGGCATCGCGTTCGCGCCGCCGCCGTGATCCAGAAGCTGGTGTGGATGTTGGTGTGGTCATCTTCAACGAAAAGCCAGCAAGGAATCGCGCATCTTCTGCAGCCGCTCCATCACCCTTGGATCCCCTCCCACATCGGGGTGGTGTTCCTTCGCCAGGCGGCGGAAGGCCTCCTTGATGTCATCGGCCGTGGCGGTGGAGGGCTCGAGGCCGAACACATGCCAGGGCCGGAAGTTCTCCAGCACGTCGATGCCATTGATGCAGGTGGCGCCGGTGCGATGGCGCTCCGCCTGCGGCACACCCACCCACTCGCGATAGAGCTTCTGCCAGTCGGCCTTGGTCTTGAGGTCAAAGC
>JBKDTB010000252.1:0-3191 GCA_046340515.1 Cyanobacteriota bacterium
CCGGAGCGACGTTTGCTCTGGACGGTCTTTTCTAATTGACCGGTCTGTCTATCCAGCCGGTCCCGGCCCTTATTTCCACGGCCCGGGAGAGGGGCTGGTGGTTTCAACTTCCCCGGACGGAAGAACCATCCGGAACCGCAGCCTTCAAAAGGCTACGGGCGGCTTCTGGTTTGAGAGCCTTCAGCGCGCAGCCCCAGTATGGCCCATGGGCCTCCTTCATGTCCCTCCCCTGAGTTTTCCGAAACCCACTGCGGTGCAGGGCAGCGCGCAGCTCCACGGTGAAACCGTGCATTTGCCTGGGTGAGGACCCTGCGCGCTGGGACGAGCAATTTCACAAGATGTAATCAACCGGGTCGGCTTCTGGGGGTGGTAGTCCGATGGTCACGATGGAGGCCACCTGTTGGCCAGCTACGGGCCATAAGCACACCCGATCCTGCCCGGCGTCAATCCGACGCTCCAGTTGCCATCTTAATGCCCGTAATTGGTCCTCTCTGAGGCGGCACTCAAATACGCTCCACTGAAGCCGTTGGCCAAAACCCTGTAGCAAGTCAGACAATTTTCGACGGCGTTGGTCGCTCGGGCTGTCATAGGCCACGATCCATAGCTGCGTGCGTTCCACTGTTAGCGCCGCTCAGGGATGATCAAACCTCTTGACGGATCATAAATAAACTGTACAAAACTTCGCACAAGCTGTTCCAGTAAAGCCCAGCGCGGACCATGCTCCTCCTGAATCAGTGAAATGTCTTCCGCCATGTAATGGCTCCAGTCCCGCAGCCACTGCCGTCGGGCCTCGTCCGTGAGCTTTACACCACTGTCGCTGTGCTCCATATCTCGGTCCGCCTGCACTCTCCTGGTGCGAATCCTCCAACAATTGAAAGAATCCACTAACAGCGTTCGCAAGGGCTCAATCAAATCAGACACCAAGGCAGCATGGCGTGCGCTGCCATGATGTAGCACACCCTCATAGGGGTCCAGCCCCTGCAACTCCACATACGAATACATCGCATTCCAAAGTACACTGTACCCAAAACTTGCAAGGGCGTCAAAGGGAGTGGTAGGTGGTCGACGGTGGCGTCCCGTAAATTCAAAGCCGTCTTCCGCCATCAAGTTTCCAAGGGCCTTGAAGTATTCAGTAGCGGCAAGACCCTCCAGACCCCTCAACGCATCTTCTTCTAAACATCGGCTGGTCTGCTGTTGGTAGCGATCCAGCTTGTCAATGATCTCCTGAACAGATTCGCGACGGTCCCGTCTTGTTAAACGAAGCAATAGCACACGCCCATTGCAAATCTTTCCCGTTACCAGTTGTCGCGCAGCCTGAAGGCGCTCTCCTCCCCCCAAGGCCATTTGATGTCTCGGTCTATGTCGATAATCGCGTGTAAGAGGCTGCAATCGCCCATGACACCACCCGGATTGCGTCAGGAAGGCGATGGGAACCTGACGGATGAGACAGGCTTCAATCAATGGGGTTGTAATTTGCACATTGCCCATCACTAGAATTTGATCCAATAAGGGGAGTGGAACACGTTGCAACTCGTCCTCTCCTTCGTGCACCACCACCAATTCGCCGCTGAGCGATGCTCGCCCGTGAGTGCGCAGGAGATAAAGCGTCCGCATGGCGGCTAGTTGTATAGGCCTTTCAGCGTCGCACGAGTTCAGAAGAGGAACTGAGGTCTACGGGCCAGGATTGTTAGGTTTTGAAACCTATGCGCGAACTGCATAGATCAAGGCCATTCGTCGGCTTCGCTGTGGATTGACCTAGGATGGGATACACATGCAGCTGCTATCATGTTTTGCAACCGTCGAACCACTCAAGGGGCTTTTTCTGGAAGGCCCTGCGCGTCTTGGACCTTTCACCCTCTCAGTAGCCCGTCACGAATCGTCCTCGGAAGCATTCTAAACCCGCTTTCCTGCCGCTACAACTACCAATGAGGGTTGCAGTGCATCCATGAGACAACAACTGCTCCCAGATGATCCGGTATCATTCTTTACGTCTGCGGCAGGCTTCTCTCCGCTGCCTTTCCAACTCGCGTGGATGGAGCGTGCTGCTGCACCTATTCGCACATTGGAAGCTCCAACAGGTCTTGGAAAAACACTTGCCATCCTCATCGGCTGGCTCTGGGAGCGTCAACAACGGCCTGGCACCACACCACGCCGGCTGATTTACCAGTTGCCACTGCGCGCCCTCACGGATCAGATTGCAGCCGAGTGTCGCTTGGTGATTACCCGACTTGAGTTAGCCATCCCAGTGTTCATTTTGCGCGGCGGACAGATCGACAACGATTACGTGGACGCTTTAGCAGAGGAGGCCGTGATTGTCGGAACCTTGGACCAAGTGGTGAGTCGACAGCTGATGCGAGGTTATTGCTGCTCACGTTGGTCCTGGCCACGGCACTTCGCGGCTCTCAATGTCGACGTTCGAGTGGTGGTGGATGAAACCCAGCTTCAGGGAGCGGCCGTGCGCACCGCCATTCGTCTGCAGCACTTCCATCAAGAGTTCGGAGGCCCGGCTCCCCGTGATCTGATCCTCTGCTCCGCCACTCTTGACCCGACCTTCCTCCCACCGAGCACCCCACGCTTCGGATTAGGGGATGGCGACTATTCCCATCCTGTTGGCCAACGCAAGGTCGGTCGGCCCAAGCCGTTGACACTGGCCGATGATGCCGATCCCGTTGACTTGGTCCGTGAGCACCACCAGCCTGGAACCCTCACCCTCGTTGTGGCCAATACCGTGGCCAGAGCCCAGGCCACCTTCCACAACCTGTCCGATCTGCCCAGGCTGCTGCTCCATTCCCGCTTCCGTCGAGCGGAACGCGAGGGCATAGAGCAGAAGTTGAAAGAGTTCCGTGGCGTGGTGGTGGCCACGCAGACCGTGGAGGCGGGCATTGACCTTGATGCTCGCTTGCTGGTGAGTGACCTTTGTCCGTGGGCCTCAATGGTGCAGCGTTGCGGCCGAGTCGGGCGCAACAACTCCTACCCCGACGCGGCGGTGTTTGTGGTGGTGCCCAGCTCTCCCCGCCCTTACGAACCTGTTGAACTCGCCGCCAGCCGCCAGCGATTGGAGACCCTCAACAATGTGGCCGTACGACACCTGATGGCCATCGAGGCTCCTCCCCAGCCTGGCGCAGGCGAACACCTCACAACAGACCTCTTTGCCCAGCTCTTCGATACCCACCCCCTCCACCAAGGAGAGA
>JBKDTB010000253.1:0-7789 GCA_046340515.1 Cyanobacteriota bacterium
AATTTGAAGCCGCCTGAAGGCCCCATGCTGGCGCGGCGGGGGCTGTTCACCGCCCGTCGGGCCGCTGGTCTGGAGATGTGGATCGGGCCGGCCGCCCTTGAGGCCGCACCGCCGGGATTGGTTCCGATCGGGGGGGCGGGAGACGCCCCCCTGTGGATCAACCGATGAACAGGGCGCCGAGGAGCAGGATCACCAGCGCCAGCGCTCCCTGCAGCTGGGAGGGCTGAAGCAGCAGTCCGAAGCCGGCGTGCGACACCAGGGTGGACACCAGGAGGAGGGAAAGCGTCACTCCCAGGGTGAGCAGAAGGACGGTCCAGCCGACAGCCCGGAAGAAGCGGCCGTTGCGGCGCACCAGATTGACCACCGTGGCCAGGGCGCCGAGGGCGATCAGGGAATCCGGCGCCGCCCCCGGCAAAACGACCACCAACACCACAAGGGTGCCATGGACGATCAGGGGAAACCAGCGCTCCCGACCGGTCGCCAGGGAGAGGGTGAGCGGCGGGCCGGGCTTGGAGCCTCCCCCGAGGCGGGGAAGGGGCAAGGAGGGCAACTGGGGCAGCTGGGCCAGAGGGGGGCGGGGGGGCGTCGGCTGCGTTTCCTTCTGGGAAGCGGAGCGGGCCGCGCTGCTCACCCGTCCCTGCTGGCGCTCCTTGAGGCGATCCATCAAGATCGCGTCATAGGCGGCTTCCACCCGGGCCCGGGCCATGGGGTCATCCCCGACCTCCTCCAACTTGGCCTGGCGGGCGGCCTGCACGTCCTCGAAGCTGCAATCGTGGGCAATGCCCAGCAGGCGGTAAGGGTCAGGCGTTTCGGCGGTCATGGGGCGGACGGCTCGTTCCCCATTAAAGCGGGCCGGTTCAAAAAAGGGGATCCGACCGGCGGAAACCGGCCTCCTGCAACAAGCGCTCGCGGCAGGCCTCGGCCTCGGCCGGCGCCAGATGGGTGCGGCGCTTGAGGAGAGGCATCTGGGGAGGCAGGTGGCTTCCCTCCCGGATCTCGACGCCATCAATTCCGGGCAGAAACTTCACGAAATCACAACCGCCATCACTGCGAGGACGGGCCAGCCAAAAGGGATGGGTCATGATGGGCATACGTGTATTCACAGTTCTTAAAGCATTCTGGCGGATCTGTCGAGCCGTTGCGCGGGGCAGCGGCCCCTCAGAGGGCGATCGGCTCGATGCCACTCACCACCGGGGCCACACCGCTCAGCTCCAGTTCAGGGTGATCCTCCCCCAACTGCTGGAGGTTCCAGCTGTTGCGAAACAGCAGCACGGGACGATCCCAGGCATCCCGCACGGTCTTGCAGTTGAACAGCCGACCCACGCGCTCCAGGGCGGGCCAGCCAGCCACCACCCAGCGGGCAACGCTGAACTCCAGCGGCTCCAGACGGGTCTGGACGCCATATTCATGCTCCAGC
This sequence comes from Cyanobacteriota bacterium, assembly GCA_046340515.1. Taxonomy (GTDB): domain Bacteria; phylum Cyanobacteriota; class Cyanobacteriia; order PCC-6307; family Cyanobiaceae; genus Cyanobium. Next base: position 1,418 of record JBKDTB010000253.1, read on the forward strand.
CGGTATTGCACCACCTCCAACTGGAGTTGGCCCACGGCGGCCAGGATGGGGTCGCGCTTGCTGAGATCGGTGTCGTAGAGCACCTGCACGGCCCCCTCCTCGCGCAGCTCATTCACCCCCTTGCGGAAACTCTTGAACGCGGAGGGATTGGGATTGCGCAGCCAGGCGAACAGCTCCGGCGTAAAGCAGGGAATTCCCTCATATTCCACCTTCGGTCCGACATAAAGGGTGTCGCCGATGGCGAACATGCCGGGGTTGTTCAGACCGATCACCTCGCCGGGATAGGCCTCCTCCACCACCTCCCGATCTTGACCGAACAATTTCTGGGGCCGGGACAGCCGAATGCTGCGACCACTGCGGGCATGGCGCACGGCAATATCCTTTTCAAATTTACCCGAACACACGCGCACAAACGCCACGCGATCCCGGTGACGGGGATCCATGTTGGCCTGAAGTTTGAAGACGAAACCACTGAAGTCAGGTCGCAGCGGGTCCACCACCCCCTCGCGCGTGGTGCGCCCCGTGGGGGGTTGCGCCAGTTCCAGAAAGGCATCCAGGAAGGGGCGCACGCCGAAATTGGTCATCGCCGAGCCGAAAAACACCGGGCTCAGGTTGCCGGCATGCACCGCCGCCAGATCCAGCGTTTCCCCCGCCCCATCCAGCAACTCCAGCTCCTCCAGAGCCCGGGCCAGGAGATCAGCCTCGACCCGCTCCGCCAGCTCCTGGCTGTCGAGGGACAACCGCTGTTCCGTGCTCTGGCGCCCCCGCTGGGCCCGCTCGAAGAGCACCACCTCGCGACCGCGACGATCGATGACGCCCCGAAAGCGATCGCCACCGCCGATGGGCCAATTCACCGGCCAGCAAGCCAGTCCGAGTTCCTTCTCAATCTCATCCAGCAGATCGAGGGGCTCCCGTCCGGGGCGATCCATCTTGTTGATGAAGGTGAAGATGGGAATCTGTCGCAAACGGCAGACCTCAAACAGTTTGCGTGTCTGCGGTTCGAGACCCTTGGCGGCATCTTCCAGCATCACGGCGTTATCCGCCGCAGCCAGGGTGCGATAGGTGTCTTCAGAGAAATCCTGGTGGCCGGGGGTGTCGAGCAGATTGAGGGTGCGGCCGTTGTAATCAAACTGCAGCACAGTGGAGGTGATGGAGATGCCTCGCTGTTTCTCAATCTCCATCCAATCGGAGGTCACCTTCCGTTGCTCCCCCTTGGCCTTCACGGCGCCCGCCTGCTGGATGGCACCGCCGTAGAGGAGCAATTTTTCCGTCAGGGTGGTCTTGCCGGCATCCGGATGGGAAATGATGGCGAAATTACGGCGCCGGGCCACGGCTGCCGCCAGATCGTCGGTTGGAACCGAAGCGGATAACGGGCCCGGGGCGCCGTTGGAGGAAGGGCTGCTCATCGCACCAGCCTGCCAGTCGAGAACCCCTTGCCCGGAAGGGTCGGCCGTCCGGGAGCGGGCCCGGCGCTCGGGCTGACAGGCCGGAGGCGGGTTGCCATGGTCGGTGGGTGCCGCTGGCCCGTCCCCATGGTTGCTCCTCCTCCGCCGGATCGCGCCCCCGGCTCCGAAGGCCCCGAGGCTGGCGCGGAGGATCCCCTCCCCCAGCCCAGGGATCGGTTGGAGCTCCTTTGCCGCGACTTTCAGCGCGACGCCCGTTTCAGCACGGTGTTCGTTGTGCTCACCCTCGGCGCCGCCCTGATCGCCACCCTGGGCCTGCTGGCCAACAGCGCCGCCGTCGTGATCGGCGCCATGGTGGTGGCCCCCTGGATTCTGCCCTTGCAGGCCATGGCCTTTGAGGTGTTGCGGGGCAATCTGCCCGGCTTCCTGGCGGCCCTGCGCACGCTCCTTCTGGGGGTGCTGCTCGGGGTGCTGGTGTCGGTGGGAGTGGGCCTGATGGTGGGCATGCCCACCTTTGGGCAGGAGGTGATCGCCCGCACCCACCCCAATCTGCTGGACCTGGGGGTGGCGCTGGCGGCGGGCGCGGTGGCGATGTTCGCCAAGCTGCGCAAGGAGGCCGTCTCGGCCCTGGCGGGGCTGGCGATCGCCGTGGCCCTGGTGCCGCCGATGTGCGTTGTCGGCCTCTCCCTGTCCGCCGGCCTCTGGCCCCGGGCCGGGGGGGCCCTGGTGCTGTTTCTCACCAACCTGCTGGGCATCCTCAGCGGGGCGATGGTGGCCTTGAGCCTGCTGGAGAGACCCTTCCGCGGCCGCCTCCTGCGCAGCCGCCTTGGTCTCACCAGCCTGGTCCTCACCGCCCTGCTGGTGGTGCCCCTGGGTGGCAGCTTCCTCAACCTGCTGGCCGCGTCTCGGCGCCAGGCGCAGGCCCAGCGCATCGAAGACCTGGTTCAGCAGAGCCTGCGCAAGGAAACGCTCACCCTCGGCCGCGATTCCAGACTGGAGGATGTGGCCATTCAGTGGGACAGCGATCCCCCCCTGATCACGGCCCGGGCGGCGGTGAGCCACCCCGACCTGCCCACCCATGCCCAGGTGGCGGAGGTGCAACGGTTCATCAACCGCCGCCTTGCCCCCCTGCGGTTCCAGCTGGTGGTGCAGCGCACGGCCATTGAGGTGGTGGGGCCCGAGGAAGGGGCCGCCGGGGCAACAGAGAGGGTCAGGCCGGCAAGCGGCCGCTGATCTCCAGGCATCGGTCGTCGAGGGGCTCGACCCGCAGGACACCCAGACCGTTCTCCGCCAGCTGAGCCGCCACCTCCTCCGGCCGGAACGCCGCCGCCAGGGACGCGGCAGAGTCGCGCCGCAACACGGCGGGGGCGGAGCCGGCATGGCGCTCCACCAGCGCCTGGAGCGCGTCCGGGCTGGCGGGCCGCCGCAGGTCGCGCATCACCACCAGGGCGCCCGGCGCGGCCCACTGACGCACCGCCCGCCAGAGCACGGCCGGGTCATGGAGATGGTGGAGCAGGCTGTTGCTCACGATCAGGGCGTAGGGGGGGGGCAAAGCTCGGGGGCTGCCCCTCCAGCACGCCCGCGGGCAGGGGCAGGCAGGCCCGCGCGAAGCGCAGCCCCGGCCCGAGGGGAGGCGCGAGCGCAAGACGACGCTCAGCCAGCTCCAGCATCGCGGCGGCGCCGTCGATTCCCACCACCGACGCTCCCGGCAGGGCCGCCGCCAAACGAAAGCTGATGTTGCCCGGCCCGCACCCCAGGTCGAGGATCCGCCGGTTCGCCGGAGGGAGTCCCGGGCCCTCCGGGTGGTGCGGCGCGGCAAGGGCGAGCCAGGCGGGGTCGTGGGCCGTGAGCAAGGCCAGGATCCGGTCGGTGAAGGCCTGGTCGGTGCTGGCGAAATCCGCCTCCGCGCAGGCCCGAGCCTGCGGGGGATCGTCCATCAGCTCCGGTTCGCAGACGCGTTGCATGCCTGAGGGGGCATGAAAGATAACAATTTACACGAACATCCCTTCCCTGGTGAAGGCGCGCGGGCCATGGGCAGCGCGCAAAGAGCGAGGGAAAGCCACAGCGCACATCCGCCGCCAAAAGCGGACGGGATGGGAGTTTTTTTCCAGGGATCACAGCAGGATTTCCCTATGGCTGGATCAGCGATTCACATCTTTTCTGGCCGCTCTCACCCTGCCGCTGGCGAGGTTGTCTGCTCTGGTGCATGAACAGGGCAGGGCGCTCAAGGATTCGCCGCTTGAATCCGCCGCCAAGGATTTGATGTCTTCCTCCGCCAAGCGGCGTTCAGCAGCCTCAGCCACTGGCTCCCCACGCGAGGCTGGCCGAGCTGACGGCGTTAGGGTGCAATGGAAGGTGTGAGACCCCCCCGCTTCCGTGACTCTCTCCGCGACCCCCGCCACGGGCAGCCCCGCCGACGCCAGCACGGGCTCCGCCACAGCAAATCCCCTCGCGGCGCCCGGGGCGGAGCGATCTCCCAGCGGCGATTTCCCCGCCACGGCCCCCGCGGCCAACCCTGTTTTCTATCGCACCTACAGCCGCAAGGGCCCCCGGGGCCGGGAGAGCTGGCATCAGGTGGTGGAGCGCAATTTGGAGGGCCTGCGGCTGTTGGGCCACCTCACGGAAGCGGAGGTGGACCTGCTGCGGCGGATGCAGCTGGAACAGAAGGCCCTTCCCTCTGGCCGTTGGTTGTGGATCGGCGGCACCGACTGGATCGCCCAGCCGGAAAACTTCAGTGGCGCCTACAACTGCACCTCCACCAATTTGGTGGATTGGGAGGCCTTCGCCCTGATGATGGATCTGGCGATGATGGGCTGTGGAACCGGCGCGATCATCGAATCCCATCTCATTGACCGGCTGCCGTTGGTGCGCAACAACCTGCGCATCGTGAACGTGAGCGACCTCGGCGCGACACCGCCGGAGCAACGAAAGCAGCGCACGAGCCACACCATCGACGGCCAACAGGTGTGCATTCAGGTGGGCGACACGCGCCAGGGATGGGTGGAGAGCTATCGCCTTCTGCTGCAACTCAGCAGTGACGAACGCTTCAACGACGAGCCGATCGAAGTCACGGTGGACCTCTCGGACGTGCGGCCTGTCGGAGAGCGATTGAAGGGGTTTGGAGGCATGGCCAATCCCGTGAAACTGAAGGATCTCTATGGCCGGGTGGCTCAGATTCTCAACAAGGCGCGGGGTCGGCAGCTCACTTCCGTCGAGTGTTGTCTGCTGATTGATGAGGCGGCCGTGACGATCGTGGCGGGCAACATCCGCCGCAGCGCCGGCATGCGCCAGTTCGCCGCCGAAGACAGGGCGGCGGCCACAGCCAAGGACAATCTCTGGCAGCAGGACGGCCAGGGAAATTGGCGCATCGACCCGGAACGGGATGCCCTGCGGATGGCGAACCACACGCGCGTGTTCCACAGCCGCCCGAGCCGCGAAACGGTGTTGGAGGCTGTGACCAAGCAATTCCAATCCGGGGAGGGAGCGATTCAATTCGCCCCGGAGGCCATCGCCCGCTCCAACGCCGATCTGCTTCCCACGCCCGAGCTGCGGGAGGAATTCGTGGGCATTTACTGCGACCAGGGCCGGGAGGAAGCTGGCCGCTGGTTGCGCCTCCACCATCCGGAGATCGGCGAGGCGGAGCTGGAGCACCGGCTGGGCCGCTATGGCCTCAACCCCTGCGGCGAGATCCTGGGCGCTGATTTCCACTGCAACTTGGCGGAGATCCATCTGAACCGCATCGATCCCGAGGATCACCAGGGCCAGGAGGAGGCGTTCCGGGCGGGGGCCATCGCCGTGGCCTGCCTGCTCAACCACCGCTTTGAGGTGGAACGCTACCGGCAGAGCCGCGCCTGGGATCCGATCGTGGGGGTGAGCTTCACGGGCCTGTTTGATTTCTTCGTGCAGGCCTTCGGCACCCCCTGGTTGCAATGGTGGGAAGCGGGCCGGCCAGACAGCGAGGAGGGGCGCGCGTTTCGTGAGGCGGAGGCCCGCTACCTCAAGCGGTGGCGAGGGATCGTGGACAAGGCGGTTTGGGAGTATTGCGACCGCCACGGGCTGCGTCGACCCAACCGCTGCACCACCGTGCAGCCCGCCGGCACCAAGAGCCTGCTCACGGGCGCCTCTCCCGGCTGGCATCCGCCGAAGGCGCAGCGGTTCATTCGCCGCATCACCTTCCGCAAGAACGATCCCGTGGCCCTGGCCTGCCTGGAATACGGCTACAGCATTGTGCCCAGCCAGAGCGACAAGGATGAGCAGGGCCGCCTGCTGGATGATCCCTTCGATCCGCGCTGCACAGAGTGGTTGGTGGAAATTCCCACCGAGGTGAGCTGGGCGAATCTGCCGGGAGCGGATCGGGTGGAGATCAACACGTTTTCAGCCCTGGGCCAGTTTGATTTCTACATGCAGGTGCAGAAGCACTACACCGCCCACAACACCTCGGCCACGGTGGAATTTCGTGAGCACGAAATCGAGGCCCTGGCGGGGGCGATCCATCGGACGATCGAAAACGGCGAGGGCTACATCTCCGCCGCGCTCCTGGCCCGCTTTGATGCCAATGCCACCTTCCCCAGGCTGCCCTTTGAACCGATCGACCAGGCCACCTACGAGCGGTTGCGGGCTGAGGTGCGGCAGCGGCGGCGCCAGGAGGATTTCTTCACCGCGCTGCAGCACTACGACAATGGCGAGCTGTTGGAAGCCGGGCCGGCGGGCTGCGACTCCGACAAATGCCTGCTGCCCCAGGCGAAGCCTTGAGTGTTGCCCCGGGTTGGGGGAGATGAGGGTTGGCCGCCCGTAACGTCCACCAGACAAGCCTCAGACCATCAAGGAGGCGCTGGACAACCCAGCTTCCGTCGGGAGCGGAGGCAGGCCAACCCGGGGTGCTGGCGCTTGAGAGGGGGTCGTGACGATGGGTTTCCAAGGCTCCTTCGAGAGGCGATGGATGACCCAAGCACGGTCGGAAGCAACCATG
>JBKDTB010000254.1:0-8850 GCA_046340515.1 Cyanobacteriota bacterium
TCCGGGCGGGTGGTGGCCACCACCAGGTGTGCCGCTTCGGCCTCCCCGGGAAGGGGCGTGAGGGGATAGCGCAGGTGCCAGAGGTTCCCCTCCACCTCCTTCATCTCCACCTCCAGGTCGCTCACCGCCGAGCCGGAGGCGGGACACCAGTTGACGAGATATTCGCCCCGATGGATCAGGCCCTGCTCATGGAGCCGCACGAAGGCTTCCACCACCGCCCGGTTGAGGCCTGGATCCAGGGTGAAGCGTTCCCGGCGCCAATCCACCGAGTAGCCCAGGCGGCGCAACTGGCCGACGATCGTGCCGCCGCTTTCCCCCTTCCAGGCCCAGGCCCGCTCCAGAAAGGCATCCCGGCCCAGGTCGTCCTTGCTGCCGCCCTCCGCCTGGAGGCGCTTCTCCAGGATGGTTTGCACGGCGATGGAGGCGTGATCGGTGCCGGGGAGGCAGAGCACGTTGCGGCCCCGCAGGCGCTGGAAGCGGACGATCGTGTCGATCAGGGCCGTGTTGAAGGCGTGGCCCATGTGCAGGCTGCCCGTGACGTTGGGGGGCGGGATCACCACGGAGAAGGGCTCGCCTGCGGCCTTCGGATCCGGATGAAAGGCGCCGGCCTGCTCCCAGGCGGCCTGCCAGCGGGCTTCCGTGCCGGCCGGGTCGTAGGTCTTGGGCAGGGACGCCTCGGTCACGGTGGGGGGGGAGGATTCCCCCCCATGGTCTCAAAAGGGGCTGCCGGCCCGCCTCAGTTGGCGGCCACGGCGCCCTGCTGCACCGCCACGGGAATGCGGGGCACCGGGAAGCCGGCGCGAGTCAACACGTCGACGATCATGCGGTTGGTGTTGAAATAAACCTCCCAGTAGTGGTTGGTGTGGGCGTAGGGACGCACCGCCAGCTTCGGACCGCGTTCAGTGAATTCCAGCACCTCCACATCGGCCACTTTGCCGGCGGCCTGGTTGGGGATGGATTCCAGACCCTTGCGCAGCAGCTCGATGGCGCGGGGCACGTCGGCGGTGTTGTCCAGCTGGGCCACGAGATCCACGCGCCGATAGGGGTGAGCGGAGAAGTTTTTGATGTTGTCGCCGAAGAGCTTGGAATTACCCACGAAGTGCCGCACGTTGTCGACGGAGGTGATGGCCGTGACGAACATGCCAACTTCCTCCACCGTTCCCTCCACGCCACCGGCATCGACATAATCGCCCACATTGATGGGCCGCAGAATCTGCAGGAAGGCGCCAGCGGCGAAGTTGCCCAGCAGACCACTCCAGGCCGCGCCGATCGCCACGCCGGCACCGGCGAGCAGGGCGGCGAAGCTGGCGGTTTCGATGCCGAAGAAGCCGAGAATGGCGACCACCAACACCACCCGCAGCAAGGCGCCGAGGATGCTCAGGAGGTAATTGATCACCATCGTGTCCAGGCTGCCCCGGCTGAGGGTGCGGCGCAGGATGCGCATGGCCAGCTGAATCAGCCAGCCGCCCACCATCCAGAGGGCGACGGCGCCAGCCAGTTTGAAGAGAAAGGGAACGATCACTCCTGCCACCAGGGACAGGGCGGATTGGGGGTCGAGGGTCAAGGCCGGGTGGGCACAACTTTTGCCACCCATAAGGTCTCTGTGTGGCGAATGGCAATGCCTTGTGGCGAAATGGGAATTGTTGTTTTGTGACTTTCCTTCGCCATGTTTCGCGGGGCCCCGTTCGGCAGAGGGCGCACCAGAATGGCCCCGGCCTGCGGCTAAGATGGCCTCAAAGGCTTCGCAAAATATACCCATGGCTGCTGTTGATCTCCTGGGCTACGTGGCCGCCAGCCTCACCACCGTGAGCTTTGTGCCCCAGGCGGCCAAAACCTTGCGCACGGGCGACACCGCCGCCATTTCCCTGCGCATGTATCTCCTGTTCACCAGCGGTGTCGCCCTGTGGGGGCTCTACGGGCTGCTGCGAGGCGATGGGCCGCTGATCGTGGCCAATGCCATCACGCTGGTGAGCGCGGGGCTGATCCTCCAGAGCAAGCTTCGCGCCGTGCTGGCGGGCCGGCGCTGAAGCGGTTGCCAGGGTCGGTCACCGGCCTGCTTTGCGCGGCGGGCCCGCCGCCATCTCCTGGCTTGCCTTAAGATCCGCCCGCCGGGGACGTTGCGGGGATGGCGTGGAGCCCATGACGGTGCCCCTCAGGGGAAAAGCCCTGCGTTCGGGCCTGGCCCCGATGGCTGCCGCCCTGCTGTGCGGTCTTTCGCTGGTTGGGTGCCAAGGAGAGCCTCAGGCCCCCCCCAGGCCGCCCCTCGCTGTCGGCGTGGAAAGGGCCCGGCTGGCCCGTTTTGCCGATGCGGTGGACACGGTCAGCACCCTGGAGGCCTTGGATGAAGTGAATTTGGCGGCCCAGGCCGGTGGACGCCTTCAGACCCTGACCGTGCGCCAGGGCGATCCAGTGCGGCAGGGCCAGTTGCTGATGGTGCTCGATCAGACCCAGGCCCGGGCGGAGGTGGCCCGCCTGCGGGCGGAAACGGAAACCAAACGGCTCAACTACCAGCGCTACGAATACTTGGTGAAGCAGGGAGCCGCCAGCGCCATTCAGCGCGATCAGTTCCGTCAGGACTACATCTCCTCCCGCATGAATCTGCTCGCCCGCTCCGCGGATCTCGGCTTCCGCGACTTGCGCTCACCGATCAGCGGCACCATTGGCGATGTGCAGGTGAAGGTGGGGGATGTGATCCAGGCGGGGGCGCCCTTCGCCAAAATCATTCGCAACGATCCCCTGGTGGCCCGAGTGGACGTGCCGGCGGTTTATTCCAGCCGCCTGCGGGTGGGTTTGCCCGTCATCCTGATGGATCCCTCCACCAACCGCCCCATGGCCCGGAGCGTCGTGCGCTCCCTCGATCCGGCCGTGGTGGCGGGCACCCAATCCCTGCTCGCGAAGGCGGAATTCACCAACCCCACAGGCGTGCTGCGCAATGGCCTGCGCACCCGCACCCGCCTGATCCTGGATGAGCGAACGGAGCTGTCCGTGCCCTTCGCCGCCGTCAGCCAGATCTCCGGCCAATCCTTCGTCTTTGTGGCCGGCACCCTGGCGGAGCTGGAGCGGCGCCCCGGCCAGGCCAAGCTGGAGCCCTTGCGCAAGTTGCCTCCCGGCACCCTCTTCGCCCTGCAGACCCCTGTGGAGCTCGGTCCGTTGCAGAACAACCGCTACCCCGTGCGGCGCGGCCTGCAGCCCGACCAGAGCGTGATCACCACCAACCTGATCAACCTCCGCCATGGTCTGCCGGTGCGGCCGAACTGATCGCGCCCGCCCCTGCTGATGTCGCTCTCCAATACCTTCATCCTTCGCCCCGTCCTGACGACGGTCTGCAGCCTGCTGATCGTGATCGCCGGCCTGATCGCGATTCCGATCCTGCCGATTGAAAATCTTCCCGACATCGCTCCGCCCACCGTGCAGGTCACCGCCCGTTACGTCGGCGCTGACGCGGTGAGCGTGGAGCAGGGGGTGACGAGCGTGCTGGAGCAGCAGATCAATGGCGTGGAGAACATGGACTTCATCTCCTCCACCAGCGCCGCCGATGGCAGCAGCGCCATCACCGTCTCCTTCACAAGCGGCAGCGATGGCGACATCAATCAGGTGAATGTGCAAAACCGGGTGGCCCTTGCCCAGCCGAGTCTGCCGGAGGAGGTGCGTCAGTCGGGCATCACGGTGAATCAGGCCTCAAGCTCGATCTTGCTTGTTTACAACTTCACCAGCGAAGACCCCCAGAAGCAGTACAGCTTGGAAACCATCAGCGGCCTGCTGGATCAGAACCTCACCGACGCCATCCGGCGGGTGCCCGGTGTTGGTGATTTGCAGTATTTCGGCCTTCGCCAGCTGGCCTTTCGCCTTTGGCTTGATCCGGTGCGCCTGGCGGCCAACAAGCTCACCGCCGCCGATGTTGTTCAGGCCCTGCGCAGCCAGAATCGCCTGGTGCCCGTCGGACAAATCGGCGGTGCCCCGGCGCCCCCCGGTCAACAGTTCACCCTCACGGTGAAACTGCAGGGCCGCCTGCGGGACACCAGCGACTTTGAAAACCTCATCCTGCGCTCCATGGCGGATGGAGGGGTGCTGCGGCTCCGCGATGTGGGCCGGGTGAGCCTGGGGGGCGAGACCTTTTCCGTGGAGGCCACCGACCTGCGGGGTGTGCCTTCCGTGGGGATGGCGATCTACCAGCGCACCGGCAGCAATGCCCTGGAGGTTGCCCGCGGGGTGGAGGAGGTGTTGAAGGAGTTCGCCGATGCCATGCCGGTGGGCATGACGATGCAGAAGATCATCGACAACACCGACTTTGTGCGTGCCTCCATTGATGGCGTCACCAATGCCCTGAGGGACGCCGTGATCCTGGTGGTGCTCGTGCTGTTTCTCTTTTTGCAGGACTGGAAAGCCACCCTGGTGCCGGCCATCGCCATCCCCGTGGCCCTGGTGGGATCCTTCATGGGGGTGTTGATCTTTGGCTTCACCCTCAATCAGCTCACCCTCTTCGGCCTGGTGCTGGCCACAGGTCTGGTGGTGGATGACGCGATCACGATCGTTGAGAACACCGCCACCAACAAAGCCTCCGGCATGGGCGCCCTGGCGGCGGCCAAGGCCACGATGGACGGCCTGTTCGGCGCGGTGATCGCCACCTCCCTGGTGTTGCTGGCGGTGTTCCTGCCCGTGCTCTTCTTCCCCGGTGCCACCGGCACGATCTACCAGCAGTTCGCGGCCACGATTCTTTTCGCGATCGCCATCTCCACCTTCAATGCCCTCACCTTCTCCCCCATGCTCTCGGCCCTGCTGCTGGCCTGGGATGGGGATCCTCCCGGTCGGCGGACCTATGCCATGGCGGGGGCCGGGGTGGGTTTCGTCTATGGCCTGCTTGCCGGGGGCGGCGGCGGCACCCTCGCGGCTCTTGGCGCCCTGGTGGCCGGCCTGCTGGTGGGCTTCGCCTTGCGGTTGGCCACCGGCCTGCCCCTGCGCCTTCCGTTCACCCTCGCCGGCGGGGTGGTGGGCCTGCTCCTGCCCGGGGTGGCAAGCCCGCTGACGGCCCTGGCCTTTGCCCTCGGCGGGGGCCTGTTCGGCTGGGCCACGCCATGGATCTTCCGTTGTTTCAATCGCGGCTATGGCGCCGTGGAGCGTGGCTATCACAGGGGTCTGGCCTGGGTGCTGGCCCATCGCCCCTGGATCATGGGGGCCCTGGTGGCGGGCATGGCCCTCACCGCCGTGGCGTTCAACACCATCGCCACCGGCTTTGTGCCGGTGGAAGATCAGGGGTATGCCATCGGCATCGTGCAGGCGCCGGATGGGGGCTCTCTGGAGACCACGCAACGGATCAATCAACAGGTGGCGGCGATCCTGCGGGAGGAGAAGGACATCGAGACGGCCGCCGTGTTCAGTGGCGCCAGCCTCGCTGGCAATGCGCCCAACCGGGGCCTCTTCTTCTTCGGCACCACCAACTGGAGCGAACGATCCAACCGCGATCAGGCGATGGAGGCCATCGTGGAGCGCCTCAACCGCCGCTTCGCGTCCATCCAGGAAGCGCGCGTCATTGTGTTTGAACCACCAGCGATTCCCGGCTACGGCAATGGAGCGGGCTTTGAGATGCAGCTGCTCAATCGCAGCGGTGGCGCCCTCGCCGACAACCCGTTTTTCGAAGCCGCCCAGCGGCTCATCGCCAGCGCCAATGCCAGCGGCCGCTTCGATCGGGTGTTCACCCAGTTTTCGCCGGAGGCGCCGCAACTAGAAATCCTGGTCGACCGCGACCGCATGGCCTCCCTGGGGGTCGACTTTCAGAGTGCGATGCAGGCCTTCAGCCTCAACATCGGCTCCTTCTACGTCAACGACACCTTCGAGAACGGCCGGATCCGCAAGGTGTTCGTTCAGGCGGATGAGAGCTTCCGAGCCACCCCGGAGAAGTTGCGCGCGCTCTATGCAAAGAATGGCGCCGGTGATCCGGTGCCTCTGTCGGAATTCATCCAGATCAAGCCGGTGACGGGCCCCGCCGTGATCCCCCGCTTCAATCTGTTCCGGGCGATCAAGGTGGAGGGCACTCCAGCGACGGGACGGAGTTCAGGCCAGGCGATCAACGACATTCGCCGCCTCTTTGCCGACCTTTCCTTGAACGGCGTCAGCTACGACTGGACCGGCATCTCCCGAGAGGAAATCCGGGCGGGGGCTCTGGCGATTGTGGTCTTCGCCCTGGGCATCCTCACGGCCTATCTGGTGCTCGCGGGCCAATACGAGAGCTACACCGACCCGCTGATCATTCTCATGACGGTGCCAACGGCCATGCTGGGCGCCCTGCTGTTTTTGGCGGCCCGCGGGGAAGTGCTCAACATCTTCGCCCAGGTGGGTTTGGTGATGTTGATCGGCCTGGCGGCGAAAAACGGCATCCTGATCGTGGACCAGGCGAACCAGCGCATGGAGGAAGGCGCCACGGCCCTGGAGGCGGCGGCGGATGCGGCCCGCTCCCGTTTCCGGCCGATTCTGATGACGGCCATCTCCTCCCTGTTCGGCTTCCTGCCGTTGGTGTTGGCCAGCGGGGCCGGCGCCCGCGGGCAGGCGTCGTTGGGCACGGTGGTCTTCGGCGGGCTCGCGGTGGCCACCGTGCTCTCCCTTTTTGTCGTGCCCGTGTTCTATGTGGTGATGAAGCGGCTGGCGGGCGGGACCGGCGCCCCCTTGCCGCCCGCCGGAGCGCCGCCCCCGTGACGGCCCCCTCCCCCCTCAGTGGCCGGCGGGTGCTCGGCGCCGGGCTGGTGATCGGCGCGATCACCCTGGCCATCGCCCTCTTCCTGCGCGCCTTGATTGCCAACACGCCGGCCCGGGTGACGGAAGACACCCTGTTTCGGGTCACGGTGCTGGCGGGCGTGTCGGGCCTGTTGGCGGGCATGGCCGTGGAAGCGGTGCGGCAGTTGCGGGATCGCCATCCCGATCCCGCCTATCACCATCCGCGGCCAGGCCGGCGACCGAGGCCCTGAGGATCGGGCTCTGGACCCCTCGGGCCTCCCCTCCCCTGATGCCCGCCGCGACGGTGTGTCACGGAACCCATCGGTTGAGGAATGGCTCCAGGTAAGGTCCTAACCAGCAACGTCGCGGCCACAACCTGGCATGACCTATTGCATCGGCTACTGGCTGGAGAAGGGATTGGTGTTGGCTTCCGATTCCCGCACCAGTGCCGGGGTGGACTACATCTCCACCTACAGCAAGATGTACAGCTTCCAGCCGGCGCCGGATCGGCTGTTCGTGCTGCTGGCGGCGGGCAGCCTGGCCACCACCCAGGCGGTGATCAACTGGATCCGCCGCGATCTCGACCGCCCGGCGGATCTGGAGACTGGCCTGGGCAAGGATTTCCGCCACTGCGATCATCTGTTTGAGGCGGCGGCCTACGTGGGACGGGTGAGTGTGGCGGTGCAGAGAGAAAATGAAGAAAGCCTCCGGCGGGCGGGCGTCAGTGGCACCGCCACGTTCCTGCTTGGCGGACAGATCGGTGCCGAACCCCACGGCCTGTTCCTGATCTACCCGGAGGGGAACACGATCATGGCGACAGCGGAGACCCCTTATCTGCAGATTGGCGAGAGCAAATACGGCAAGCCTCCCCTCGACAACATCGGCCACGCCAACCTCTCCCTGGAAGATGCGGCCCGCCTCTGCCTGATCTCCGAGGTGCTCACCCAGCGCTCCAATCTGTCCGTGGGGCCGCCCTTTGAGCTGGTGGTGATCCCGGCGGGCAAACGCGCCATCGCCGAGCAGATCAAGATCAAGGGCGATGATCCCATGCTGGCGGAGATGATCGACATCTGGAGCGAAGCCCAGCGGGAAGCGCTCTATCGGCTGCCCCATCTCCCCTGGGAGAAGGTCGCGGAGGGCTGAACGGTGGTGGAGCGCCTGCGGGGGCCGGAGGGGGGGGAGGCATGGGTGTCCACGGGGCGGCTGCCCACCGAGGCGGTGGTGCGGCAGCTGGTGGACGAGGCCCATCGGCGCTTCCAGGCGGTGGAGGAGGGGCAGGTGGCGTCCTACATCCCGGCCCTGTCGGCTGCCCATCCGGCGGATTTCGGCCTGGCCGTGGCCACGGCGGAAGGCCTTTTGATCGAGGCGGGGCAGGCCACCCAGCCCTTCAGCATCCAAAGCCTCTCCAAGCCCTTTCTCCATGGCCTGATCTGCGAGGCCCTCGGCGAGAGGGTGGTGCGGGAGAAGCTGGGGGTGAACAGCACGGGGTTGCCCTTCAATTCCGTGCAGGCGGTGGAGCGGGCGGAGGATGGCCTCTCCAACCCGATGGTGAACGCTGGCGCGATCGCCGCCACGAGCCTGGTGCCAGGCGACGACGCCGACGGGAAGTGGGCGTTCATTCAGGCGGGGTTTTCCCGCTTCGCTGGCCGCCCACTGGTTGTGGATGAAGCGGTGTATGCCTCGGAACGGGCGACGAACCACCGCAATCTGGGCATCGCCAACCTGCTGGAGGAGCAGGGCTGCATCTGGTTCGACCCGGAGGCCACCACCGACCTCTACACCCGCCAGTGTTCCCTGCGCATCACCACCCGCGACCTGGCCCTCATGGCCGCCACCCTGGCCAATGGCGGGCGCCATCCCCTGAGCGGAGAGCAGGTGGTGGCGCCACCGATCTGCAAGGTTGTGCTGGCGGTGATGGTGACCGCCGGGCTCTACGAAACCTCGGGCGACTGGATCTACGACATCGGCCTGCCGGGCAAGAGCGGCGTGTCGGGGGGGATGATCACCGTGGCGCCGGGCAAGGGCGGGCTGGCCACCTACTCCCCGCCCCTGGATGCAGCCGGCAACAGCGTGCGCGGTCAGCTCACCGCCGCCTATCTTTCGGAGCGGCTGGGTTTGAACTTGTTTGCGTCACAGCCGGTGGGG
>JBKDTB010000255.1:0-7092 GCA_046340515.1 Cyanobacteriota bacterium
GACCTCCACGCTCGGATGGAGTCCGAAGGGGCTTGAGGGGCGGTCCGGCGCGCATGGATGGAGCTCCGCCACGGGCCGACCGTTCTTTGTGATGACCAGTTCCTCGCCGTTGGCGGCGATCGCGTCCATCAACCAAAGGCAGTGTGCCTTGAATTGCGATGCGCTGATCATGGCAGCCATGGCAAACAAGGCAACCCCATTTGCTCCTAACCAGTGTGATTCGACAGCCATGACGCCCCACCAGCGGATCGGCCTGAAAGAGAAACACGCCCGGATCGTTGCCGCGCCCGTCCATGTCGGAGCTCACCCACTGCAGCGAGGCCGACAGGGCCAGGCCCGCCAGGAAGCAGAGCCTGGCGGAACAGCTGCACAGGGCATCCCGGAAGTAGCCGCTCGGGCAGACGTTCTCCACCCGGCCGGTCGCGGGATTCGGCGTCAGGTTTTGTCGCGCCAGGCGGTAAGTCAACGCAGTGGCGGCGGATGCCGCCGGGGGCATCGAGCACGTTCCAGCCCTCGACTCAGCGCTGGAGCGGGTCGCGAAGGGAGCGAAGGATGGCTGGCTCGCGCCAGGGCTGTCGCCTCACCGCCCTCTGCCCGAGGAAACTGCTCCCATCCCCCCGCCCCCGGCATGGCCCCCCCCTCACCCCTCGCCACCCCCGCCCCCGACCCGGAGGGCCCCGTCACCCCCGGGCCCGCGCTCCCCCCAGATGACGCCCGCCTGCCGGCCCTGGCGGAGCTGCTCGCCATCGTCGACCACCTGCGGGACCCCGCCGCCGGCTGCCCCTGGGACCTGGAGCAAACCCACGCCTCCCTGGTGCCCTTCGTGCTGGAGGAGGCCCATGAGGTGGCCGATGCCATCCGCCATGGCGACGATCGCCATCTGGAGGAGGAGCTGGGGGATCTGTTGCTGCAGGTGTTGCTCCATGCGCGGATTGCCAGCGAGGAGGGGCGGTTTGATCTGGCGGCCGTGGCGCGGGGCCTCGCCGCCAAGCTGGTGCGCCGCCATCCCCATGTGTTCGGCACCGAGGCCGGCGGCGACAACCGGGGGGTGGGCGGCGACAGCGCTGCCGTGAAGCGCGGCTGGGAGTCGATCAAGGCCGAAGAGGCCCGGACTCGGGCGGCGGGAGCGGACCAGGAGCCGGATTCCCCCAGCCCCCTCAGCGATCGCCTCGCGGGCAAGGTGCGCGGTCTGTCGGCCCTGGCCGGCGCGATGACGATCTCCAAGAAGGCCGCGGCCGCCGGCTTTGAGTGGGACGACATGGCCGGGGTGTGGCAGAAGGTGCATGAGGAGCTCGCTGAACTCAAGGAGGCCGTGGCCAGCGGCGACAGGGCCCATGCCGAGGAGGAGCTGGGGGATGTGCTCTTCACCCTGGTGAACGTGGCCCGTTGGTGTGGTCTTGATCCGGAGGAGGGGCTGGCGGGCACCAACCGCCGCTTCCTCGACCGCTTCGCCCGTGTGGAGGCCGCCCTGGCGGGGGATCTGCAGGGCCGCTCCATCGCGGAGCTGGAGGTCTACTGGCGGCTGGCCAAGGCCCAGATCCG
This sequence comes from Cyanobacteriota bacterium, assembly GCA_046340515.1. GTDB lineage: Bacteria > Cyanobacteriota > Cyanobacteriia > PCC-6307 > Cyanobiaceae > Cyanobium. The sequence continues at coordinate 1,543 of JBKDTB010000255.1, forward strand.
CGCGGAAGCCGCCTCTGACCCCTCCGCGGGATTCTGACGCCGGGCGCCACCGATCCCTCACTCCAGAGGCCACCGACCCCTCACTCCAGAGTCCACCGGCTCCCTCACTCCAAAGGCCGCTGCCGCCGCTCGCTCTTGATCGCGCTTCGCCGCCGTTTGGCCTCCAGGCGCCGCTCCACCGCCGCCCGGCCCGGTCGGGTGGCCCTCCGCGGCGGCGGCGGCGGCCGCAGGGCCTCCTCCAGCAGTGCCCGCAACCGACGCCGCGCCGCCTGGCGGTTCTGCCACTGCCCCCGGTGTTCGCTGGCGGCCACCACCAGAGCGCCCTCCACCAGCCGCGACCCCAGCCGCGCCGTCGCCCGCGCCTTGAGATGGGGCGGGATGGCCGCCGTGGCCAGCAGATCAAACACCAACTCCACCCTGGAATCGGCGGTGTTCACCGCCTGGCCTCCGGGGCCGCTGGAGCGGGAGAAGCGCCAGCGCAGCTCCTCCGCCGGGAGCAGGAGCTCCCGGCCGTGGCTGAGGGTCAGGGTGAGGGTTTCGGCCATCACCCCAGCGTGCAGCCTGGCGGGATGACAGGGAACCGGCGACGGGCTAGCTCTGGAGGCGGTTCGCCCTGCGCCCATGCCCCCCGTGCCCAGCCCATCGGAGCAGCCCACCGCCGGGGAGCGGGAGGGTTGGGTGGATGAGATCCACCAAGGCGTGCGCTATGGCCTGGCGGGGCGGGTGCTGTGCGAGGAGCGGAGCCCTTACCAGCGGGTGACGATCATCGAGAGCGAGCGTTATGGCAAGGGCCTGCTCCTGGATGGCTGCTGGATGACCGCCGAACGGCAGGAGCGCCACTACCACGAGCCCCTGGTGCACCCGGCCCTCTGCGGCGCGGAGGGGATCGAGCGGGTGCTGGTGATCGGCGGCGGCGATGGCGGCACCGCCCGGGAATGCCTGCGCCATCCGGAGGTGCGCCATCTCGATCTGGTGGAGATTGATGGGCGGGTGGTGGCCTGGAGCCAGAGCCATCTCGCCGCCATCGGCGGGGGCTGTTGGGCGGATCCCCGCTTTCACCTCACCGTGGGGGATGGCATCGCCTGGGCGCGGGAGGCTCCGGCCGCCAGCTACGACGTGGTGATCGTCGATGGCTCCGATCCGGCGGGGCCGGCGGAGGGTCTCTTCAACCGGGCCTTCTTTGAACACTGCCGGCGCCTGCTCCGACCTGGTGGCGTGTTCGCCACCCAGAGCGAATCGCCGGAGGCCTTCCGCCAGGTGCACATCGCCACCGTGCGCCTGCTGCGGGAGGTGTTTCCCCACGCCGATCCGCTCTATGGCTGGGTGCCGATGTATCCGAGCGGCTGGTGGAGCTGGACCTTCGCCGCCCTGGATGGCCCCCGCTACCGGGAGGCCCGGCCGGAGCGGGCCGCGGCGGTGGCGGCGGGGTGCGAGATCTGGAGTCCCCGCTGGCAGCGGGGCGCCTTCGAGGCGATGCCCGCCTTTGTGGAGCGGGCCCTTCCCCTTCCCTCCCCCCGCTGAGGCCCATGAGCCCCTTCCCCGATGCCCTCTTCGACCGCGATGGCGCCATCTACATGGCCAGCCGCCGGGATCCCACGGACTGCCGCGTCGCCCTCTACGGCGTGCCCTACGACGGCACCACCTCCTTCCGGCCGGGCACCCGCTTCGGCCCGGCGGCGATCCGGGAGGTGAGCGGCGGCCTGGAAACCTGGTGCCCGCAGCTGGAGCGGGATCTGGAGGATCTGGCCTTCGTTGATCTGGGGGCTGTGGCCATTCCCTTCGGCGACCCGGAGCCCGTGGTGGCCGCGGTGAACCAGGCGACCCGGGCTGTGCTCGACCTGGGGGCCGCTCCCCTGATGTTGGGCGGCGAGCATTCGATCAGCAGCGGCGCCGTCGCCGCCGTGGCGGAGCGCCATCCCGACCTGCTGCTGGTGCAGCTCGATGCCCACGCCGACCTGCGCGACGCATGGTTGGGGGCACGCCACAGCCATGCCTGCGCCATGCGCCGCTGTCTGGAGGTGCTCCCCCCCGGGGGGGAGCTGTTGCAGATGGCCATTCGCAGCGGCACGCGGGAGGAGTTCGTGGAGCTGCGCGAGACGGGGCGGTGGGTGGCGCTCTCCGCCATGGCGAGCGCCCTGCGCCCCCATCGCGGGCGGCCCGTCTACCTCACCGTTGATCTCGACTGGTTCGATCCGGCCGTGCTGCCGGGCACGGGCACCCCGGAACCGGGAGGCTTCCACTGGGCGGATTTTGCCGTCCTGGTGGAAGAGCTGCGCCACCACCGCCTGGTGGCGGCCGATGTGGTGGAGCTGGCGCCGCAGCTGGATCCCTCCGGGGTGAGCGCGGTGCTGGCCGCCAAGGTGACGCGCAGCTTGCTCCTGCTCCTCGGCGCGGTGGAGCCGGGTGTGGATCAGTAGACGCAGGTGCCGGTGGCCCGTTGCTCCCGCAGCCGGTTGTGCTGCTGCCCGATGAGCAGCAGGGCAAGGGTGGGGTGGTGGTGGAGCAGGTTGAGGAAGCTCAGCCGCTCCAGGCGCAACACCTCCACGGGGGTGCGGGCCAGGGCATCGCTCTCATGGGCGCTTTCCCGCCAAACGATGTCCTGAAAGCTGAACAGTTCCCCCGGGCGGTAACACGTCTTCACCCCGTTCTTCCCCACCAGCTCAACGATCCCCCGTTTGACGGCGTAAATCGCCGTGGCGGCGGAGCCGCGCGCAAAGACGCGGGACCCGGTGGGCAGGGTGATGTGTTCGCACTCCAGGTGCGTGGCCAACAGATCGACGGGGTTCAGGGTGGGAGGGGTGCTTACCAACTCAGGAGACCTCAGCGGCAAAGGGACTGACCCTCCTTAATACACCCCGCCAGACCCGTTGGCAGTGCTCTGGGATGCAGGTGGAGGCAAAGCGGCTCAGAAGTCGTTGGGCAGGCCGCTCAGGCTGAGCTGACGGCTGGGGAGACTCTTCGGCTCTTCCGGCCGCTCCTGCCCCAAGCTGCCCACCGTCGGCAGGCGCGGAGGACTGGCCGTCCAGTGGTGACACCAGAGGTCACCCACCAGGTCGGGATGGATCGCCAACTGCCTCAACTGACACCAGCCCAGTTCCGCACCCTTGGGGGGGGTGCAGTGGCGGCAGCTGCGGCAGTTGGGACGCTTGCCCATCTGGAGCGGTAAAGGATTGGGGGCTCAACTTAGTCACACGCGGGGCGTTTGAGGAGGGCAAAAGGCCGAATCACAGTCTTTCTTCGGAGTTTGGAAGCGAAACCGTCGAAGGCGGCTTCCATCCATAGGATCCCGGCCAAGACGCACGCCTCCTCCCATGGCTGATGGTTCCTCCCTCCGGCACACGCCTCTCCACGCCGCGGCCCAGCGGGCGGGCGGCCGCCTGGTGCCTTTCGCCGGCTGGGAGATGGCCGTGCAGTTCGCTGGTTTGGTGCGGGAACACAACGCCGTGCGCCAGCACTGCGGTGTGTTTGACATCTCTCACATGGGCGTTCTCCTCCTGCGCGGCGCCAACGTCAAAGATGCCCTTCAGGGTCTGGTTCCGAGTGACCTGCATCGCATTGGTCCCGGCGAAGCCTGCTACACCGTGCTGCTCAACGAAGCCGGCGGCATTTTGGACGACCTGATCATTTATGACCGGGGTCCGGAGGAGGTGGTGACGGTGATCAACGCCGCCTGCGCGGAGGAGGACACCGCCTGGCTGCGTCGACAGCTCGAACCCCTGGGGATTGAGATCCGTGATCGCAAGGGGGAGGGGGTGCTGCTGGCCCTCCAGGGGCCGGAGGCCCCCGCGCGGCTGGAGGCGCTGGTGGGGGAAAGCCTGGCGGGGCTGCCCCGCTTCGGCCATCGGGAGGTGGCCCTGCGGGGGGAGGGGTTGGAGGGCGCCCCGGTGTTCGTGGCCCGCACCGGGTACACGGGGGAGGACGGCTTTGAGCTGCTGCTGACCCGCGAGCAGGGCCTTGCCCTCTGGGATCGCCTGCTGGCCGAGGGGGTGGCCCCCTGCGGCCTCGGCGCCCGCGACACCCTCCGCCTGGAGGCCGCCATGCACCTCTACGGCAACGACATGGACGCCAGCACCACCCCCCTGGAGGCCTCCCTGGGCTGGCTGGTGCACCTGGAGATGCCCGCCGCCTTCATCGGCCGCGCCGCCCTCGAACGGCAGACCGCCGAGGGGGTGGGCAAGCGCCTGGTGGGCCTGAAGCTGGCGGGCCGGGCCATCGCCCGCCACGGCTATCCCGTGCTCCACGACGGAGCGGTGGTGGGGGAGGTGACCAGCGGCACCTGGTCGCCCACCCTCGGCGAGGCGATCGCCCTGGCCTATGTGCCGGCCGCCCTGGCGAAGCCCGGCACGGAGCTGGCCGTGGAGATCCGCGGCCAGGCCCAGCCGGCCACCGTGGTCAAGCGCCCCTTCTACCGCCGTGGCTGATCCCTTGATCAACGCGGTGGGGGATCCGGAGGACGCGATCGAGATCCGGGGCATCCGCGGCTGGGGCCACACCGGCTGGTTTGCGGAGGAGCAGACCCTCGGCCAGTGGTTTGAGGTCGACCTCTGGATCTGGTTGGATCTGGCCCCCACCGGAACCAGCGACGATCTGGTGGACGGCCTCAACTACGCCGATGTGGTGGCGCGGGTGCGAGAGCTGGTGGAAACCAGCCGCTGCCGCACCATCGAGCGGCTCAACACCCTCGTGCTGGAGGCCCTGCTGGCCTTCCCCAGCGTGCGTCGGGTCCGCTCCCGCCTGGTGAAGGTGGCCGCGCCGATCCCCGGCTTCGACGGACGCATCGCCGTCTCCATGACGCGCTCCCGGCCCGCCAGCCCCTGAGATCCCTGTCATGAGCTCCCCCCAACGGGCGGCCATCGCCCTCGGCGGCAACCTCGGCGACAGCCTCCGCATCCTGGAAGAGGCCCTGGCGACCCTGGCGGCGACGCCGGGGATGGGGCTGTTGGCCCGCTCCAGCTGGTATCGCACGGCTCCCATCGGCCCGCCTCAGCCCGACTACCTCAACGGCTGCGCCCTCCTGGAGGTGGATCTCGCTCCAGAGGCGCTGCTGCGGCTCCTGCTCGCCATCGAGCAGGGCCACGGCCGCGTGCGCCGCGAACGCTGGGGAGCCCGCACCCTGGATCTGGATCTGATCTTCTACGGCAACCTTCGCCTGGAGAACGAGCGACTCCACCTCCCCCACCCCCGCTTTCGGGAGCGGGCCTTCGTGCTCGTGCCCTTGGCGGAGATCGCGCCGGGGTGGATGGATCCGCTGACGGGCCGCAGCGTGGCCGACCTGGCGCGCCAGGTGGCGGGGCGCGACACGGTGCGCCGGCTGGTTGTGGAGCGCCATGGGAAACTCAGCGGTTTGTTTCCGCCGCACCCCATGGGCAGCCCCGGGTCCGTTCAGCCAAGCGAAGCGGTGGTTCGCCAGTGGTGCGGCGATCTGCGCCCGGAGGATGGGGGCCGGGCCATCACCCTTCATGGCTGGGTCGACCGGCGGCGCGACCATGGCGGCGTGATCTTCATCGACCTGCGGGATCGCAGCGGCACGGTGCAGATCACGGTGGATCC
>JBKDTB010000256.1:0-3948 GCA_046340515.1 Cyanobacteriota bacterium
CGCCGGCACCATCGCCTCGATCACCGAGGGAGAAAAGGGCGCCCGGCTGGTGGAGATCACCAAGGCGGATGGCGACAGCGTGAGCGAAACCGTGCCCGCGGGCCCCACCCTGCTGGTCCAGGCCGGGGATGCCATTGAGGCTGGCGCGGCCCTCACCAACGATCCCAACGTGGGCGGCTTTGGCCAGGTGGATGCGGAAGTGGTTCTGCAGAATCCTGTTCGCATCTACGGTCTGCTGGCATTCCTGGCGGCCGTTGCCCTGGCTCAGATCCTGCTGGTGCTGAAGAAGCGTCAGGTGGAAAAAGTGCAGGCGGCAGAGGGAATCGTCTGAACCTCTTTTCGATGCCCCTGGCCTTGTTCACCTCCCCCGGGCCCCAGCTTCAACTGGGGCCTTTTGCCCTGCGTTGGTATGGCCTGCTGATTGCCACTGCCGTGGTCGTGGGCCTCACCCTGGCCCGGCGATTGGCCCGCCAACGGGCCATCGATCCGAATCTGGTCAGTGATCTGCTGCCCTTTCTTGTTCTGGGCGCGATTCTTGGTGCTCGCATCTATTACGTGCTTCTGGAATGGCGCCAGTACAGCGGCCGCTGGGGCGAAATGGTGGCCATCTGGCATGGGGGCATCGCCATCCATGGCGCCCTGATCGGCGGCACCCTGGCCACAATCCTCTTCTGCCGCTGGCGTCGCCAGCCCTTCTGGCCCCTCCTGGATGTGCTCCTGCCGGCGGTGGCGTTGGGTCAGGCCATCGGCCGCTGGGGCAATTTCTTCAATTCGGAAGCCTTTGGCCTCCCCACCGATCTCCCCTGGCGGCTCACCAGTCCTCCGTCTCAGCGTCCCCTTCCTTTTCTGGATCAGGCCACCTTCCATCCGACTTTTCTCTATGAGTCGCTCTGGAATTTGGGAGTGTGCGGCTTGCTGCTGGTGCTCTTCCGCCAGGCTTCCCGCGGGCGGTTGGATCTGCGGCCCGGAGCCTTGAGCTGCGTCTATTTGATCGCCTACAGCTGCGGCCGCTTTTGGATCGAGGGGCTGCGGTTGGATCCGCTCTGTCTCTTCTCCCTTCCTCCCTTCTGCCGGGGGGGGTTGCGCATGGCCCAGCTGGTGAGCCTGCTGCTCATCCTTCTCGGTTCTCTCGGCCTCTGGTGGCTCTATCGCCGCCGCCATGCCCTGCCCGATCCCTCTGGTGTCTCCTCATGAGTGAGCCAACTTCTCCCCCCGTGCGGATCGTGGGCGCCGGCCCCGGCGCGCCCGACCTTCTCACCCTGCGGGCCGCGGCGGCGCTGCGGGAGGCCGAGGTTTTGATCTGGACCGATTCCCTGGTCAATCCCCGCATCACCGACCTGGCGCCCCCCGACTGCGAGCGCATCCGCACCAGCAGCCTCACCCTGGAGGAGGTGATCGAGGCGGTGGTGGAGCGGGCCCGAGCCGGCCGCCGCGTTGTGCGCCTCCACGATGGAGATCCCTGCCTCTACGGCGCCCTGGCGGAACAGATCACGCGTCTGGCGGACGCGGGGCTGGAGGTGGAGGTGGTGCCGGGGCTGAGCGCTTATCAGGCCACGGCCGCAGCCCTGGGCCGTGAACTCACGCTGCCGGGCGTGGTGCAAACCATTGTGCTCAGCCGGGCCGGTGGACGCACCGGCATGCCCGAAACGGAATCCCTCGCCCGCCTCGCCTCCCTGGGCGCCAGCCTTTGCCTTTATCTCAGCGCCCGCCATGTGGAGGAGGTGGAAACCGCCCTGCTCGCCCACTATCCCGCCGACACGCCGGTGGCCATCGGCTATCGGGTGAGCTGGCCGGATCAATGGTTGCAGCTGGTGCCCCTCCGGGAGATGGCCGCCACCAGTCGGGAACGGGGGCTGATCCGCACCACCCTCTACATCGTCAGCCCCGCCCTGGCGGGGGCCGGTTCAGAGCGGTCGCGGCTCTATTCCGCGGCCCACAACCACCTGTTTCGCGGCGGCGCCTGACCGGGCCGCCCATAGCCTGGAACGCCCGTTCCGACGCCGTGTCCGATTCCGCCGTCCCCTCGCCGAACCCCGCCTTCCGCTGCCTGGATCAAGCCCTGTTTGATGCCGTGGCCGCCGAGGCCCGCCACTCCCCTCGCCTGCGCCGCAACCACAACCTCCATGCGGAGTCGGATCTGGTGCAGCGGTTTCTGAACGTGCTGCAGCCGGGCACCTATGTGCGTCCCCATCGGCACCTGCGCCCCACCCCTGGAGCGGGATTCGAATGCTTCGTGGTGTTGCAGGGGGCCCTGGGGCTGTTGCTGCTCGATGAGCGGGGGGAGGTGTGCGATCAGGTGCGGTTGGAGGCGGGGGGAGCGGTTCGCGGGGTGGAGTTGGAGGCGGGTCGCTTCCACACCCTGGTGGCCCTCCTCCCGGACACGGTGATGTTTGAGATCAAACAGGGGCCCTACCAGCCGGCCAGCGACAAGGATTTCCTCATGGCCAGCCCTGCGGAGGGCACGCCGGAGGCGGCGGCCCTGGAAGCGCTCTGGCGCGGCCGTTTCCCCTCAATCGCCGGGCCGGCGCTCTGAGAGAACGGCGCGGCGGCAGAAGCCGCAGGTGCCCCACAGGGCCATCTCCCCTGCGGGGGCCGGCCGTCCGCAGGCGGGGCAGTCGGCCAGGCCGTGGATGTCGCGCCGGCTGGGGTGCCGCGCCCAGACTTCCGCCTCGACGCTTCCGGCGTCGGGGGGCAGGGGCGGGGCATGGTGCTGGCAGACCCGCACCTCCCGCACGGAAAACCCCGCGCCCCGCAGGGATCCGAGCAGTTGGTGGCGGGTGTATTGCAGGCCCTGCAGCCAGGGCCCTGGCGCCGCTCCCACCGTGAGCACCCCCCCCACGAGGGAGAGGGGTCGGCAGTGGGGCGCGAGTTGGGCGCCGACCAGACGGGGCCAGGCCTGCCACAGCGCCGCCAGATGCCCCTCGCACCGCCACTGCCGCTGCAGATCCGCCAGGCAGGTGTCGAGACTCACCGCCGGGGCGGGGGGCGGCGGCAGCAGCAGGGAGAGATTGCCCACCCGTCGGCCCACTGGCGGGCGGTCGGGCCCGCCTGGCGAACGGCGACGTCCGTTCCGGGAGGATCGATCGGCAGCCATGGGGCCAGAACGCGGGTGTACGGCAACCACCTGGGCGGAAGGGGGTCAGATGGCGATAGCTTCAGTATGGTCCTGATCCCCCCGCCCCGCTCCATGGGCTTTTTTGATCGGCTCAGCCGTCTGCTTCGCGCCAACCTCAACGATCTGGTGAGCAAGGCGGAGGATCCCGCCAAGATCCTGGATCAATCCGTGGCGGACATGCAGGAGGATTTGGTGAAGCTGCGCCAGGCGGTGGCGACGGCGATCGCCAGCCAGCGGCGCCTGCAGAACCAGGCCGAGCAGGCCGAGGCCCAGTCGAAGGCCTGGTATCAGCGGGCGGAACAGGCTCTGCAGAAGGGGGAGGAGGCCCTGGCCCGGGAGGCCCTCTCCCGCCGCAAGACCTACCAGGACACGGCCACCGCCCTCACCACCCAGGTGAACAACCAGGCGGGCCAGGTGGACACCCTCAAGCGGAGCCTCACGGCCCTGGAGGGGAAGATCGCCGAGGCACGCACCAAGAAGGAGATGCTCAAGGCCCGGGCCCAGGCCGCCCAGGCCCAGGAGCAGCTGCAGAACGCTGTCAGCAACCTTGGCACCAACAACGCCATGGCGGCGTTCGACCAGATGGAGGAGAAGGTGCTGAATCTGGAGGCGCGCAGCCAGGCGGCCGCCGAACTGGCCGGCGCCGACCTGGAATCCCAGTTCGCCGCCCTGGAAGGCACGGATGTGGACGACGAGTTGGCCGCCCTCAAGCAGCGGCTGGAAGGGGGCCAGACGCCGATCCAACTGCCGGCGGCCAATGGTCCCGCTCCCCAGCTGGAACCGGTGAAGGCGGCGGAGGTGGACGCGGAACTGCTGGAGCTGAAGCGATCCAT
>JBKDTB010000257.1:0-8110 GCA_046340515.1 Cyanobacteriota bacterium
CCCCTCGGCAATGGCCTCCACCCAGGGGAGGGCAGAGCCATCCAGGAGGGGGATCTCTCCACCCTCCACCCAGAGTTCCGCGGGGCTCACCCCCGTGCCCGCCAGCGCGGCCAGCAGGTGCTCGACCGTGGCCAGGCGCCGCGCACCCAGCCGCAGACAGGTGCACAGCCGGGTGTCGACCACCTGGCCGGGAGAGAGGCGCTGAAGGCCCTCCCGGGGAGCCCCGAGCCACCCCACCCAGTAGCCCTCCCGGCTGGAGGGTTGCAGGCGCACCCGGCAGGTGGCTCCGCTGTGGAGCCCCACCCCCTGACGCTCCACCGGTGCGGCCAGGGTGTGGGCGATGGTGTAATCGGCAGGCCAGGCGTTCACTAGAACTTCCAGCCCACGCCGAGGTTGAAGCGCCAGTCGCCACTGAAGTCGCGGCTGGCCACCTCCAGCCGCAGGGGGCCGACGGGGGTGGTGACGATCACGCCGGTGCCCACCGAAAAGCCCTGGCCAGGCTTGTTCAGCAGTTCGCCGGGCTGGCCGGGCACGTTGTCCTGGGTGCCGAAGGCGGAGCCCCCGTCCACGAAGAGTTCCCCGCTCACGATGCTGAACAGGGGGAAGCGATATTCCACGGTGGCTTCGCCATAGCTGCGCGCCACCCCCAGATCGCAGTCGTAGAAGCCCCGCACGGAGTTGCCGCCGCCGATGCAGAAGGCCTCATAGGGGGGCAGGCTGCCGATGTTGGAACCGAGGGTGAACTGGAAGGCGAGGGCCTGCTTGCAATCGGGGGTTTCACCGGGCTTGGCGCGGCAGCCCTTGTAAAACTTCAGCCAGTTCACCGGGATGTAGTGGGTGAAGCCCGCCCGCAGGCGGTTGAAGGTGGGGGAATCGGGGCCGACGGAGACAAACTGCTCGGTGCCCACGCTGAGGAAGTTGCCCTTGGTGGGGTTGCGCGGGTCGTTGAGGGTGTTCATCGTGGCGGCCAATCGCAAGCCCAGCAGCTGGTTGGTGTCAGAGCAGTTGTAGGCGATGCAGATGATGCCGTTGGTGTTGGCCTGGGCGGCATAATTATTATCATTGAACGCGTTGGTGGACACGCCATAAGGCATGCTGTCGCCCGCATAATTGATCGGCTTCACCTGCTGGGCGCTCAGGCCGAGCACCACGTTCCAGGGCGCCCGCTTGAAGGGATTGCCGCCATTGAGGGGCCGCACCACCTGGATGTTGCCGCCCACCCGCTGGATCACCACCGAGTTGCCGTTGAAGTCATACCAGCTGTAGTCGGGGGCGTTGCCCTGCGCCTCCTGCACATTGCCGTAAACCTTGCCTTCAGGATTATTGTTGTTGTTGATGTTGTAGGCGACGTTGGTGCCTGGAGCTTTATAGAAATCGGAGGCGGTGTAGATGTTACCGCTGTCTTGGCTCTGGAAAATCTGGGGCACATCCCGGCTGATGAAACCCTTCACCCGCAAGGCGGTGCGGAAGGGATCCCCCTTGATCCAGGGATCGGTGAAGGTGACATCCGCCAGGCCGCCGAACTGGCCGTAGGTGAAGCTGGTGGCCACGTCCCAGGCGCGGCCCAGGAAGTTGCTGTCCTGCACCTGCACCTGCCCGAACACGCCCTGGCTCTGGCTGTAGCCCAGGCCGCCGGAGAGGGAGCCGGTGGCCTGCTCCACGATGCCCAGCACGATCGTGATGCGTCCCGGATCGCCGCCATCGGGCCGCAGGGTCACCTTCACATCGCTGAACAGGCCGGTGCCGTAGAGGCGCTTGATGTCGTCCTCCAGATTGCGGCGGTTGAAGATCTCCCCGGTTTTCATGGAGATCTCCCGGGTGATCACCCAGGGCTTCGTCTTGCCCTTGATCGTCTGACCCTTGTCGTTGGTGGTGGAGCCTTCCTTGTTGAGGAACTGCACCTCCACGCCACTGACGATGCCCTGCCGCACACCCAACACCAGCTCCCCCTCGGGGCTCACGCGGCTCGGTCCGGTGACCCGCGCCAGGGAATAGCCCTGATCGGCATACCACTTCTGCAGCTCCTGAATGCGGGTCTGCAGGGTGGTGAGGTTGATGGTTTTGCCGAGATCCGGCGCGAAAGTGTCCTGCACAACCGTGGCTGGAATCTTCACGTCCGGGGGATCCAGGGTCACCTTTGTGAGCACCGGATTGGGCGACACCTTCACCACCAGCCGCACGCCGAGGGGGGAATCCACCGGCTCGATGCGCACATCGGAGAACCAGCCGGTGGCATAAATGGCCGCCAGATCCTTGCGCAGATCGCTGCGGGTCACCTCGGTGCCCGGGGTGACAGCCATGGCGCGGTAGGCCGCCCGTTCGATGCGCTCCTGCTCCGGATGGCCCTTCAGGCCTTGGATCACCACCTCGCTGATCAACACCCGCGGCTCATTGCTGGCGGGCAGCACCGGCTTCGCCACCGGCGGGGTGGCGGGAGCGGGTGACGGGATTCCGCTTGGAGGGAGGAGGGGGTTGGGGGTGGCGTCCCCGGGGGCGCCGAAGGGTTGGGGCCGCAGCGGGGCGGAATCACTCACCGGCGGGGTGGAATCACTCACCGGCGGGGTGGCATCACTCGCCGGGGGGGTGGAATCGCTCTGCGGGGGAGCCTCCTTCCCCGGCGCGGGGCCGGGTTTGGCCTGGGCCAGCAGGGTGGGCTCCAGGGGAGGGGGCGGGGCCACGGGCAGGGAAGCCGCCCCGCCGGCGGATGGGACCACGGAAGCGGCCGCCGTGGTGGCCAGCGCCAAAAGTGGCCCCGGAGTCGCGGCCTGGCTCAGGCGGGTGGCGGGCTCCGCCGGGGGGGCTTGCGGTTCAGGGGCCTCGGCCGCCAGCACACGGGCGGAACCCAGCAGCACAAGGGAGAGCAGGGGAAGGGCGGCGGCCATCCCCGGCGATCGGAAGGGCGAACGGGACGACGAAAGGGGCGTCGTTCGGGGGCGATCGCCAGGCATGAATCCTCTGCTGCGCGGCCAGGCCGCAATTCCGGCAGACCTTACCGATAAAACCCCGGTTCAGGACAGACCCCTTCGACCCGTTTGCAGACCTCCCCGTAGGCCTCGACAACACCACCAAGATCCTGTCGAAAACGATCTTTGTCCAAAATGCGGGCGTTGGCGTCGCTTGTGGCGCGGTCCCAGAGCCGGCAGGTGTCCGGGCTGATCTCATCGGCCAGCAGCAACCGGCCCTCGGAATCACGGCCCAGTTCGATCTTGAAATCCACCAAATCGAGCCCCACGGCCGTGAAGAGAGCGAGCAGTTCGCTGTTGACGCGACGGGCCAGGGTTTCGATCGTCCGACGCTCCTCGGGCGTCACCAGGGCCAACCGCTCCAGCCGCGCCTCCGTCAGCAGGGGATCGCCGAGGGCATCGTCCTTGTAGTAGAGGTCGAGCAGGGGCGGGTCGAGGGGGGTGGCCGGCGCCACCGGCAGCTGGCGGCAGAGGGAGCCCGCCGCCCGATTGCGAATCACCACCTCCAGGGGCACGATCCTCACCGGCCGCACCGCCATCCAACCGGGTTGGAGCAGGCCGAGGTAGTGGCTGGGCACCCCCTGGCGGGCCAGATGCTCGAAGAGCAGGGCGGAGATGCGGCAGTTGGTGAGCCCCGTGCCGGCGAGAGAGGCGGTCTTGGCGGCGTTGAAGGCGGTGGCGTCGTCCTTGAACTCCACGGCCAGCACATCGGCCCGATCCGTGGCATGGACGCGCTTGGCCTTGCCCTCATGCAGCAGGGCGCCAAGCTGGAGGGGAAGGCTCATGGGATGGAGGGCGTGGGGGGGCTGGGAGTGTCGGCGGCGGCGTGGCCGCCGGGCGCGCGGGGGGAGCGCAGGCGCTGTTCCAGCTGCCGCGCCCGCCCTTGGGCGGAGGGAGTGTCGCGCAGGAGCAGCCATTCGCCGTAGGCGTCATCCAGGCGGGGGCTCAACCGCAGGAGGCGCGCCAGGGCGCGGCTGTTGGGCAGGGCGGCCCGGGCGTTGAGCAGCTCGCTCACCAGGCTCCAGGCGCCGACGGCGGCCGCCTGATTCAGGGCGGTTTCCAAGATGGCCTCCTGCTCCGCCAGGGGCAGGTCTTGCAGCAGGTTCACCGCCCGGGCAAGGCGCGCGGCGCCGGGGGCGCCAGGGGCGCCCTGGCGCAGGAGGAGTTGGCCCGCCGCCTCCGGATAGCCGCGGGCCTCCAGGTGCGCCGCCAGCACCTCCACGCCGGAGCGGCTCACCACCGTGCCGTCCTCGCGGCGGCGGATGGGGAGGCTGAGGGCGTTGAGGCGCGCTGGGCTGCCGCCGGTGAGCCGCTCGAGGGCCAGGGCGGCCCGGCGGTGGTCGAGGGCGGCATTGGCGGCCCGCCACTGCATCAGCAGCCACTGCACCCGCCCCGCCCCGGCACCGGGGCCGATGCGCTCCAGCACCTGGAGGGCCGCCTGCGGTCCGCGGCAGGTGAGGAGCACCTCCGCGTTGGCGAGCAGCACCGGCAGGGTCTGGGGCGCGGGGTGGAGGGCGAGGAGATGGTTCTGGAGGAGGCGCAGGCGGGTGGGGTTGTCGTCTTGAACCACGCGCAGGCAGCCGGCATTGAGCTGATCCAGGTCGCTGAGCTGGAGGAGGGCGGCGAATTCGGCCTCGCTCAGGGGCGCGACAGGCGCCGGCGGCGTGGTGGCAGCGGCGGTCGGGGGCGGCACCGCCACAGGGCCTCCCGTGACCCGTTGGGAGCGGGGCAGCTCGGCGGGGGCGGGCGCCGCCGCCGACTCCGGGGCGGCCGAACGGGGAGCGGCGGGCGCAGCGGTCGATGCGGGGCCAGGGGCCAGCGGAGCGGCGGGGACGGGAGCGGCGCGACTCTGCGGCGCGGCTCCCACAACGAGCCCGACACCCAGGGCAACCCCAAGGTGAGCCCTCACCACTGCGGTCACGGGGACGGAGAATGGCAGGGTGGCCACGGGCGAGGCTGCGCTCCGCCCAACCTATCGGCAGCCGCCCTCTTCGCCGCCTTCTGTTCGTCCTCCATGTCGTCCCCCGCCCCCGCCCCTCGGCCCGCTGATGGGTTCCCGACGCCCGCGCGAATTCTTGTGGTGGGCGGTGGCGCCCGAGAAAATGCCCTGGCCTGGGCCCTCGGCCGCTGCCCCGGCGTCGAGCGGGTGTGGGTGGCGCCGGGCAATGGGGGCACGCCGGAGGTGGGGGGCTGTTGCGAGCCCCTGGCGGTGGCTGAGAGCGACGGGGCGGCACTGCTCGCCGCGGCCCGGACCCATGGCGTGGAGCTGGTGGTGGTGGGGCCGGAAGCGCCCCTGGCGGCCGGCCTGGCGGATGACCTGCGGGCTGCCGGGCTGGCGGTGTTCGGTCCAGGGGCGGAGGGCGCCCGACTGGAGGCGAGCAAGCGCTGGGCGAAGGCGTTGATGGTGGAGGCGGGGGTGCCCACGGCGGGCCACTGGTGCGCCAACACTGTGGAGGAGGCCCTGGCGATGCTGGAGCGGGAGGGGAAGCCCCTGGTGGTGAAGGCCGACGGCCTGGCCTCGGGCAAGGGCGTGAGCGTGCCCGACAGCCTGGAGGCCTGCCGCCAAGCGATCCGGGAGGCGTTTGACGGGCGCTTCGGCGCGGCGGCGGAGACGGTGGTGCTGGAGGAGCGGCTGGAGGGGCCGGAAGTGTCGGTGTTTGCCCTCACCGACGGGCAGCGGCTGGTGCTCCTCCCCCCCGCCCAGTACCACAATCGGGTGGGTGAGGGCGACACGGGGCCCAACACCGGCGGCATGGGCGCCTACGCCCCGGCTCCCCTGCTGGATCAGGAGGGTCTGGCGGAAGCCAACCGGCTGGTGTTGGAGCCGATCCTGGCGGCCCTGCGCCGGCGGGGCATCGACTATCGGGGTGTGATCTATGCGGGCCTGATGCTCACCGCCGCCGGCCCGCGGGTGATCGAATTCAACTGCCGCTTCGGGGATCCGGAATGTGAAACGTTGGTGCCCCTGCTGGGGCCGGAGCTGGCGGCAGTATTGCTGGCCTGTGCCACGGGCCGCCTGGCGGAGGCGCCGACCCTCACGATTCTTCCGGGCTGCAGCGCCTGCGTGATCGCCGCGGCGGCGGGCTATCCCGCCACGCCCCGCGCCGGGGATCCGCTGGAGGGCCGGCCCGAGCCCGAGCCCTGGCGCCAGCTCTTCCACGCCGGCACCCGGCGCCGGGCCGATGGCCAGTGCGAAACGAGCGGCGGGCGGGTGCTGGCCCTGGTGGCCCAGGCGGAGGATTTCGACACCGCCTTCGCCCGGGCCTACGCCGGCCTGGAGCAGGTGCGTTTCGCCGGCATGCACTACCGCCGCGACATCGGCCATCAGGTGCGGGGGCAGGGGCAATGACGGGACAGCGGCGGTCATGGCGGGAGCGATTGGCCCGCTGGTGGGCGGAATTCAGCCTGCAAACCAAATTGCTGGCGGTCGCCACCTTGGTGGTGAGCCTCTTGATGACGGGCATCACGTTTGTGGCCTTGAATGGCATCCAGCGGGATGCGCGCCTGAGCGACACGCGCTACGCGCGAGATCTGGGCCTGCTGCTGGCGGCAAACGTGAAGCCGTTGGTGAGCCAGGGGCCGCGGCGGGAGCTGGCGAGTGTGGCGGAACGCTTCTGGCAGACGAGCCGCAGCCTCCGCTACATCGTGTTTGCCGATGCCAAGGGAGCCATCTACCTGGGCATCCCGATGGGCACGGGCGGCGATGGCTCCGCCCCGGCCAATGAGCTGCTGAGCCGCCGGCTGGAGCTGCCCGCCGATCTCTCCCAGCGTCCCGACAACCCCCTGATCCGCCAACACCTCACCCCCGATGGCCAGGTGACGGATGTGTTTGTTCCCCTGGTGGAGGAGGGCGATTATCTGGGGGTGGTGGCCCTGGGCATCAACCCGAACGAAACACTGCTGGCCAGCGCCGCCCTCACCCGGGAGGTGACGGTGGCGGTGTTCATTTCCATCTGGGTGCTGGTGATTCTGGGCTCGGTGTTCAACGCCCTCACGATCACCCAACCGGTGAAGGAGTTGCTGCGGGGGGTGCGCTCGATCGCGGGCGGAAATTTCCAAACGCGCCTGGCCCTGCCGGTGGGCGGCGAGCTGGGGGAGCTGCTGGAGGGATTCAACACCATGGCCTCCCAGCTGGAGGCCTACAACGAAGCGAACATCGAGGAACTCACCGCCGCCCAGGTGAAGCAGCAATCGTTGATCGCCACGATGGCGGATGGGGCGGTGTTGCTGGATGCGGAGGGAAGGATTGTGCTGGCCAATCCCACGTCCCGCCGGCTGTTTCGCTGGGAGGGGCGCAATTTGGAGGGAAATGATCTGGAGGCGGAGTTGCCGGAGCGGTTGGCGATGGAACTCCACGCCCCGCTCTCCAGCCTCATCGGGGGCGAGAAGGAGTCGTCGGATCTGCGCTGCAGTGTGGGTGATCCAGCGCGCACGCTGCGGATCGTGTTGCAGGCTGTGCGGGATGCGAGCGGCGAGAGCCTGAAGGGCATTGCGATGACCGTGCAGGACCTCACCCGGGAGGTGGAACTCAACGCCGCCCAGAGCCGTTTCATCAGCAATGTGTCGCATGAGTTGCGCACGCCGCTGTTCAACATCAAAAGCTATGTGGAAACGCTTTACGACATGGGTGACCAGCTCAGCGATGAGCAGAAGCACGAATTCCTTGGCATCGCCAATGCCGAAACCGATCGCCTCACCCGCCTTGTCAACGACGTGCTCGATCTTTCCCGGCTGGAGTCGGATCGGGTGTGGCAACTGGAGCCGGTGGAGTTGGAGGTGGCGATGGAGCAAACCCTGCGCACCTATCGGCTGAATGCCCGGGAGAAGGGTGTTGATCTGGAGCTGGAGTGCGAAGAGCAGTTGCCGAGGGTGCGAGGGAACTGGGATCTGCTGCTGCAGGTGTTCGACAACCTGGTGGGCAACGGCCTGAAGTTCACCGCCCCCGGCGGCCGCCTGATGCTCCGCGCCTACCCCTGGCCCGACCATTGCGCCATCGATCCCGGCGCCGACCCCACCGATGCCCCCTGCTGCCCCTTGAGTTCCCCCCTCCCGAAGGTGCGCATCGAGGTGGCCGACACGGGATCCGGCATCAGCGAAGCCGACCAGGAGCGCATCTTCGAGCGCTTCTACCGCGTCGAAAACGCCGT
>JBKDTB010000258.1:0-13342 GCA_046340515.1 Cyanobacteriota bacterium
CCCCTGGTGTGGGTGCACGGGGAGGCGCTCGGCCCCGCCAACCCCGCCCTGCGGGCCCATCCCGCCGCCCCGGCGCTGTTTGTGTGGGACGCGGAGCTGATCGCGGGTCGCACCCCCACCACCGCCGATCCCCGCGCTGATGGGGCGGAGCCGTTGGCGTCCGGGCGGTTGCGCTTTCTGCGGGAGTGCCTGCAGGAGCTGCCGGTGGAGGTGCGTGAGGGCGATGTGGCGGCGGAACTGTTGGCCGCCGCCGCCGCCATCGGCGCGGACGCCATCGTCACCAGCCAGGCGGTGGATCCGCGCTTCGGGGCGATCGCCCGGCGGCTGGAGGCGGCGCTGCCCTTGCGGGTGCTCGAACCGGAGCCGTTTGTGGCGCTCCCCGTGCAGGGGCCGGGGGCGCCGGACCTGCGCCGCTTTTCGCGCTATTGGCGCCTGGCGGAGCCGTTGGTCTGGGGGGTGAGGGGATGAGCAAGGAACATCGGAGGTCCCCTCCGCCCGTCCCTGTGCCCCGTCCCTGTGCCCCGCCCCTGTGCCCTGGCCCGCTCAGCCTTTCTTCCCCGACGAATCTCCCTGGCTCAAAACGCCTCCCGGCGCCCCCGCGGCCGCGCCTGCGGAACAGCGGCCCACGCTCCGGCTCGCCGCACCGGGAAAGCGCACCTCAGGTCGATCTGGCCCCTGCGCGGAGGTGTGGCGCGGGGCCGCGGCGGCTTGTTCGCCCCCTTTGCGGCGAGAATGGTTCTCATGCTTATCCTTTGCCTCAGCGGCCGGCCCCCTCGTTGTGGTTCCTCCAGCGCTTGTCAAGATGAAACGCGTCTCCCCCCGGATCCCCCGCGCCGGTTCGCTGGGGCTGGCGCTCGGACTGGCGCTGGCCCTCGCCGCCTGCGTCTCCCCGCGCCAGGCCGCCGAACAGGCGACCGTCGACCGTCGATTGCGCGTGGTCACCACCTTTCTGCCGATCACCCTGTTCACCCGGGCGGTGGCGGGCGATTGCGCCTCTGTGACGGCCCTGATCCCGCCCAACACCGGTCCCCACGACTTCCAGGCCAAGCCCGGTGATGTGATCGCCCTGCGCCAGGCGGGGGTGCTGGTCAAGAACGGCCTGGACATGGAGAGCTTCCTGGCCAAGCTGGTGGCCTCCGCCGACAACAAATCCTTGCTGGTGATCGATTCCAGCCGGGGTGTGGCCACGGTTTCGTCGCCGGAAGGAGACCACGATCCGGTTCACGGAGACCACGCCCGGCATGGGCACGCCCACGGGGTCGTGAACCCCCACATCTGGCTCGATCCGCTGCGCGCTGTGCGGCAGGTGGAGGTGATCCGCGATGGCCTGATCAAGGCCGACCCCCGTTGTGCGGAGGCTTACAAGCGCAACGCCGCCGCCTACAGCGCTGAGTTGCGGCGACTGAACAGCGAGATCGCCGCCCAGCTCAAGCCCTACCGCGGCAAGACCTTCATCGCCTTCCATGCTGTCGCCCCTTACTTCGCCCAGCGCTATGGCCTCAAGGCCGATTTCCTGGTGGATGTGCCGGAGATGAATCCCAGCCCCGCCGATCTGCAGCGGGTGGCGGCCGAGGTGAGGCAGACCCAGCTCAAGGCCCTGCTGAGCGAACCCCAGGAAGGCCAGCGCTCCTTCAACACTCTGGCCGAGGATCTCGGGGTCAAGATCAGTGTGTTCGACCCGATGGAAACCGGCAGTGCGCCGGCCTCCCGCGACCCCGCAACCTATTTCCGCGTGATGCGAAAGAACGTGAGCGATCTGATCCAGGCCTTCGGTGGTTGAGCGCGGCGGTGGCTCGGAGGACGGGTTCAAGGTTTCAACCCATGGCGCGGCTGAGATGGGTTGCGCCAAAGCGATGGCTCCTCAGAACCGAAGGGTCCCCCGCACCAGCGCTCCCCACACCCTCAGGCTGCGGCTGCCGACCCCCCCGGCCTCCGAAACCTCGCTCCAGCGGATCGAGCAGGGGAAGACCGGCGGCGGTGTTGGTGGCGCGATCCACGGCGCCGCCGCTGGTGTCGAGGGCTCCCGCCACCCCGTTGATCTCCGTGCGCACGGTGGTGGTGGGGGCGAAGGCGTCCGGCGGCTCCTTAAGGCGTCGGGGCGTCGCGGGAGGGCTGGCGAGGGTGTCCGGGGTTTGGGCGGCGAGGGGGAGAGGCCCCGGGGTTTGGGCCAGAGCGGCACCAAGGGCGAGGGTGTGGCGGGGAGAAACGAGCTGCGGCATCGGCCGAAGATGCCACGGATGGGCCCGCACGGCGACTCCAGCGCGGCGGAGGCACCGTTCGCGGAGGCACCGTTCGCCGAGGGCCGCTGACCGATCGTGGCCCCGCCCCTCTTCAGAAGCCTCCTCCCCCTCCGCCTCCATCTCCGCCGCCGGAACTCCCGCCGCCGGAACTCCCGCTGTCCCAGCTGCCGCTGTCACTGGAGCCGGACCCTCCGGGCGAGGTCCGCAGGCTGGTGCTGATGGTGTGGCAGCAATCGTTCAGGCTGGATCCGAGGTTGTCGATCTCAAAAAACCCCTCGTCGTCATACCAACACGGTGACCGTTGCACGATGCCCGCGAAAGCCGCGGTCCAGGATCGCGTCATTCCTGCCGCCATGGCATAGGGCAGGAACCGTTCAAACAGCTCTGGCGTCAGGCTCACTTTTTTGTAGCGGGGCGCTTCCACGCGGCGTAGAAATTCCAGGAAGCCCAAAGCCTTGCGCCATGTCATGACGCCCCGCGGGGTGCGACTCGGCATGATCCATGCAAACGCCAGGATCAAGACCAGTGTGAGCAGCAGGCAGATGCCCGTGAACCCCTGATCCGCTGTCCTCTGGAGCTGGAGGATCTCCGCCGGCAAGAGGATGCTTGTCAGCACCAACACAACGGCCACAAAGCCAAGGGCTCCCCAGGCGGTGGCCGCCCGCACGGCCATTGGCCACCGCAGGCCACCGAACGATTTGTAGACCCCTTTGGCCAGCAGGGCGTCAACCACCAGCGTCTCGAAACCGGGAACATGATGGTGGAAGGTCTCGCGCAACCTTTCCGTGTCGATCTTCGCGCCCACCTCCGCGCTTGGAAACAGTCGCGCGAGGAGGTAGCGCTCGTGCGCCTGGAGTTCGCGCCAACGCTCCGGTGGTGTGAGCAGGAGGAAGCTGACCGACAGTTTGGCCGGAAGAATCCCTTGCTTGTGCTCTCGCTTCTCGATGCGCAGGTGACCCTTCACCGCCAGATCCACCAGCGTCGCCCCCAAGGCGTCACGTCCCACCCTCTGTCGCACCAGGCTGTCCAGCGTCGCGGCGGACAGCCCGTCCGGTGGCTCGTAGACCACCGGAACCGACCCCGGGGCCGGATCGCGTCCGAAGCTCCACCAGAGCCAGCCCAGAATCACGGCGGTGCTGAGCGGCAGCAGGAGGGCAAGGCGGACCCGCAGCCAGCCCCACAGGCCCCTCGGGGCCGCGGCAGGGGTCACCAGACCCTTCTGGAAGCCCACGGCCAGGGTGAGCCCCTCCCCCGCCTCCAGGCGGCGGGTGCTCACCGCCATCACCTCCCGCTCGCCGATCTCCAGGTCGGCATCCCCGCCCCTGGACCCCGGTGGTCCGGTGTAGACCGAGGCATGGAGACCCTTCACACCCTCGGGAAACCACACCCGGGCCTCCACCTGCTCCAGCGGGACGTCCCAGGCGTTGCCCGTCACGTTCCAGTTGATCTCGTCGTGGTTCGGATAGAACCGCACGGCGTTGGCCACCCGATAGCGCAACACCACGGTGCGGGTGGCATCCTCCGCGTTCGGCACGAAGACGCGCCATTCCAGGTTGTCGCCCTTCTGACGTGTTTGCACCCGGTACGACCTGCCGGCGCCATCCTTGGCGGAGAGCAGGCGCAGCCCCAGGGGTTCCCGCCCCCGGGCACGGTGGGCCAGCAGGGGGATCTCGCGCCGCAGACCATTCCAGTGGCCCTGGAAACGGGCGGTGAGGGTCTCCCTGACCCACATCGACCCGTCCTGCGCCACCAGCGCGGAGAACTGAAAGTCGGTGAGTTCGAGCCTCCGTTCCGCGGCCAGCGCCCCGGCGCCTCCTCCGGGCAGCAGGAGCAGCAGAATCAGCGCCAGGCCCGGGAGCAGGGCCAGCAGCGCGGCGCCCCGGCGTCCCCCGGGGCCTCGGGGGAGGGCGGCGGCACCTTCAGCCATGGAACTCCACCCGCGGCACAGCCCCTTCAGCGGAGTCGTTGAGGGCGAAAAACGATCGCGGCCCCATGGCCAGGGCGCTGGCCACCAGGTTGGCGGGCACCTGGGCGATCGCCGTGTTCAGATCCCGCACCACCGCGTTGTAATACCGCCTTGCGCTTTGGAGATCGTTCTCGATCCGCCCGAGATCCTCCTGCAGCGCTCGAAAGCCCTCCACGGCCCGCAGGGCGGGATAGGCCTCCGCCAAGGCGAACACCCCCTCGATCGAGGCCCCCAGCTCCCGCTCCGCCTGCTGCTTGCGGGCCAGTCCCCGGGCGGCGATCGCGGCGCCGCGCGCTTCGATCACCGCCCGCAAACTCTCCTGCTCGTGGCTGGCATAGCCCTCCACCGTCCGCACCAGGTTGGGGATCAGGTCGTGACGGCGTTTCAGCTGAACGTCGATGTCGGCCCAGGCGTTGTCGGCCTGCACGTTGAGCTGAACCAACCGGTTGTAAAGGCCGATCAGCCCCAGCCCCAGGGCGACCACCAGTGTCAGCACCAGAATAAGGGCCATGGATTGATGCGGGCGCACAACGCACTCCCAAAATCTAGCCTCCAAAAAGCTATCCCGACCTCCGCCGGATCTTCTTCATGAACCGCAGCTGAGCCTTGCCCCTGAACTTCCGTTGAGCTATGACCATGTCATGGTGTCTCCCAGAAAGGCGAGCCTGGCCGAGCAGCTGCGCCGTTGGCGGCAGGCTGGATTGATGGACGCCGCCACAGCGGAGGCCATTGCCGCCTTCGAAGCCCTTCCCCTTGCCGACGCCGGCCCCACCGCCGACGCCGCCCCCGCCGCGAGCCTGCCCGCGCGCCTGCTCCTGACCCTGGGCGCCGTGCTCCTCGCCGCCGGGGTGCTGCTCTTCGTCTCCGCCCACTGGGAGGGGATCTCGCCGGCGGGCCGCTTTGCCTTGGTGCTGGCCCTGGTGGCGGGGTTGCACGGCCTGGGCGCCGGGGCCGCGGCGGCGGGATCCTGGCCGGCGCTGGCCACGGCGTTGCATGGCGTGGGCACGGTGGCCTTCGGGGCGGGGGTCTACCTCACCGGCCAGATCTTCCATCTCGCCGCCCACTGGCCCCTGGGCCTGCTCCTCTGGAGCCTGGGCGCCGCTGGCGGCTGGTGGCTGCTCCGCCAGTGGCCCCAGTTGGCCTTGTTGGCGACGCTGCTGCCCGCCTGGCTGGTGGCGGAGTGGCTCGCGCTCACCGACCCGGTCAACGCTGGCGCCGTCGAGGTCTGGCTCATCGGCACCGATCCGCTGCAACTGCAGCTGCAGGTGCCCGCGGCGGCTCTGTTCCTGCTCAGCTTGGCTTGTCTTTCCGCCGCCCGGGGGCCGCTCATCAGCGGTCCCCGGCGCGTGTTGCTGTGGTGGGGGGGGCTGGCCCTGGGGCCCGCCAGTGTGGCTTGGGCGATCGCCACAGCCTTCTCCCACCCCATTCCAGCCGCACCTTCCCCCAAGCTGGTCGGGGTGCTGGCCCTGGGGTGGGCGGTGGCCCTCGGCGGTCCGCTCTGGCTCGGCTGGCGGCTGCGGGGGCGGGCGTTCTGGCCCCTGGGTGTGGCGGTCGCCTGGCTGCTGCTGAGCCTGGCGCTGCCCTTCGCTCACCCGAACGCCCTGCATTTTGTCTGGTGGGCCCTGGGTGGATGCCTGCTGGCGCTCTGGGGAGCGCGGGATGGTCGCGCTGAACGGGTCAATCTCGGCGCCGTGGTCGTGGCCCTCACCCTGATCCTGTTCTACTTTTCGCAGGTCTTCGACAAGCTGGGGCGCTCCGCCAGCCTGATCGGCCTGGGCGTGCTCTTCCTTCTGGGCGGCTGGCTGTTGGAGCGCCTCCGTCGCCAGCTGGTGAACCGCATCCGCCTGGCCCCCCCACCCTCTGAACCGTGATGACCGATGCGAGGCGATCCCGATCGCGAGGCCTCCTGCTGGCGGCGCTCCAGGTGGGTCTGCTCGGCGCCGTCGCCGGGTGGATGCGGATCGAGGAGGCCACCCAACCCCGCGGCTGGGCACGCACCGCGCCGTCGGATCCCGATCTGCCGATCCGCGGGCGCTATGTGGCCTTTGTTCTCCAGGTGCCCGCCCCGGCCCTGTCCCCCTCCACCACCCGGGTGAACCTGCGGGTGCGCGACGGTCGCGTGATCGCGGCTCCGGTGGGGCAGGTCGGCGGCAATCCCCAGATCGTCGTGTTGAGGAACGGGGCCCGGGGCGCCATCGCCGAGCTGGAGCACCCCCTGGCCTTTTTCATCCCGGAGCACAGCGCGGATCCCTCCCGGCGGCGCTCCGGGGAGACCCTCTGGGCGGAGGTGACCCTCCCCCGCCAGGGGCCGCCCAGGCCCCTGCGGCTGGGCGTGGAGCGGCAGCCCGGCCGGATCGAGCCGCTGGCGCCTTGAGTTCAGGGCCTTGGCCTGGAGGCCCCCCCGCCACCTGGAAGGCCGAACCCCGGCCCGTTCGGCTGGCTGGACGTTGCCCCGGGGGGTCTTCGTCCGCTCGCGGACGCGCCAGCCAACCCCAGCGACCGCTCCAAGCCGGTGAGCACCACATCCGCCAGCACCTTCACCCGCCAACGGCAGGCCAGGGTTTCGCTGCAGGCCAGGGTGCCCTTCTCCCAGTATTTGTTGCTGCCCGCGCCGCCGCCGCAGAGGGCGAAGTGTTCACAACTCCGCCGGCACTCCTCCACCCCGGCGGCCATGTCGGCGGCGATGCGCGCAAAGGCCGGCGTGGTCATCACCCCCTCCAGGCTGTCGCGCCCCACCCGCCCCAGAAGGAAGTCGCCATAGCGCCGCGTGGGCACCCCCAGCAGCTCCGGATCAAAGGTGGAGAAGCGCCCCTCCACATCCACGCTCAGAATCATGAAGGGACGGTTCATGTCCGTGTGGTCGACGCGACAGCGGCCCGCCACCTGGCCGCAAAGGCTTTCGAATTCCCGCAGGCGCAGGGCGCCGGGGTGGTTGGCGCAGAGCTCCCAGAAGCGCTCCAGAAAGGCCCGCCAGCGCCCCTCCATCCCCGGCTGGTCCAGGCTGGAGAGGCTGTTGGCGCCCTCGGTTTCCTCCATGTTGAAGCCCACGTCGGTGATGCCGTGCTCCAGGTAGAAGGCAAAGAGCGCATCGGCGTGATCCAGGGAGGCGGCGGTGAGCACGCTGATCACCTGAAACGGAAGACCATGGCGCCGCAACTGCTCGATTCCCCGCATCGTGGCGGCGTGGCTGCCCAGGCCGGCGCGGGTGCGGCGGTGGGCGTCATGGAGAAAGGCCGGACCATCCACGCTCACCCCCACCTGGATCCCGTTGCGCGCCAAGCACGCGCACCAGCGGGCATCGATCACCGTGGCGTTGGTCTGGATCGCCTGTTGGATGCGCAGATCCCCGCGCCCGTGGCGGGCGAGGGCCGCGGCGATGCGATGGCTGGCCTCGTCGTAAAACGCGGGAGGCGCCATCAGGGGTTCGCCGGCATGCCAAAGAAGCGTGAAATCCCCCGCCACGAAGGGACTGCTCAAGACCGTGTCAAGGATCGGGTCCAGCAGGGCGGGCTCCAGACGACGGCGGTTGCGGCGATCCGGCAGGTAGCAGTAATCGCAGTCGAGGTTGCAGAAGGGCGTGGCCTGCACCACCAGCAGCTCCAGGGGCCCGGCCACGTCGCGGGGCAGAGGGGCGCCATCCTCGGCGGCAGCCGCGGGCAGGGGTGGAGCGAGCACCATGGAAGGGGGGGCGACGGGCGGATGGAGCGACGGTCCGGCGGAGCGACTCACCAGTTGATGAAGCGGGGGCCGTTGCGGAAGGTGCCCCAACCCGGGCGGAAGTTGGCCCACATCTGCGGTGTGCGGTAGTAGGAGCCGCCCTGCACCCGATTGGGCCAGCCACGATTCACCCAACCCCGGTTGTTGCCGTTCCACCAGGCTCCCGCCATCAGCCAGCCCTTGCCCTCCAGCTCCCGGCGCTGGTCGGGCTCCAGGGCGCCAGCTCGGGAACGGATCGCCTCCGCCAGGCGCTCCAGGCGCGCCTCCATGGCGTCCGCCGGAGACACCTCCGCGCCGGACTCTGGCCCGGACGTTGGTGGCGCCTCCGCCCCGGAAGGGGAGGGCACCACCAGGGCGAGGGAGGGCAGGGAGAGCAGGAAGGCCAGCAGGCCCGCAGACGGCTTCGGAGGCATGGGGGGCGGCGGATCAGGGGCGAGACGATGGCGCGGGGGCAGCGGGCTTGGGGGTCGGCTCCCCGGGGGCGAGCCGCTCATGGGTGAGCAGCACGGCTTCGAAGTAGGCCCGCACCATGTCGCTCGGCAGTTGCACGATCCCCTGCGGACCGAACCAGCGGTTGATGGCCGCCACGGCCTCCGGCTGGTCATCCAGATATCCCTGCAGGAGCCCGACGATGGCCAGATCGGTCAGGTTGCGGAAGGTGGAGTTGTTCTCCGGCAGGATGCACCCCACCGCGTAGCGCCCGTAGGCCTCCCGCGGCACCAGCTCATAGACCCGGGTGTCCTGGAAGCGCTTGGCAAAGGGCTGCAACGCCCCCGCCAACAGGATGGAATCCCCCGCCATGGCATCCAGCCGGCCCTGGATCACGCTGGACACGCCCGTTTCCAGATCCTTCTGGGGCACGCGCACCGCTGCGGGCTGCAGGGTTCGGATCGTGGCGTCTCCCAGGGAGTTGGGGATCACGCCGATCCGCTTGCCCGCCAAGGCTTGCGGGGAGGCCTGCATCCCTCCCTTGGTGAGCAGCCGAATGCCGGAGAGGCTGAAGGGCACGCTGTAATCCACCACCATCTCCTGCTGCCAGGTGAAGGGGATGCCGCAGGCCAGGTCCACCTCCCCGCGGCTCACCATTTGATACAGGGCATCGGTGCTGTCCACCGGGCGAAACTCCACCCGCACCGGCTTCTGGAGATAGCGCGACACCTCCCGGGCGATGCGATCCGCCACATCCACCGCCGCCCCCACCAGCTGTTGCTTGCCATCCACATAGGCATAGGGGATCAGGTTGGTGCGGGTGCCCAGGGTGATCACCCCGGTGCGGGCCGCGCGCTCCACAACGGTTTCCGCCCGGGCGGCGAGGGGCGCTGCCAGCAGGGCGCCGGCCAGGGCGAGGGCCGCCAGGGCGACGGGGGGCTGGGGCTTGGCGGGCTGGTGCAAGCGAAACGAGGACGGCTTCTCGGATCATGGCCAGCAAAGGGAGACCCGACAGCACGGGATGACAGGAGCGTGGAAGTTCTTCATCTGCGTCGCCAGCCCTGCTAGGCCTGAGACATGCCCGCCGCCGCTCCCCTCGATTTCCTGCCGCCCCGCCTCGATCCACGGGTGTTGACCGTCAGCCGCTGGCTGCTCCCCCTCTGGTTGCGGCGGCAGAGCCGCCTCACCCGCCTCACGGTGCGGCAGCCCGAACGCCTGCTGGAGGCGATGACGCGCTTCCAGGCCGGCGAAACGCGGCTGTTGATCGCCTTCCGCCATCCCAGCGTGGACGATCCAGCCGCCATGGCCCACCTGCTCTGGTGCGCCCTGCCCCGGGAGGCGCGGCGGCGCGGCGTGCGGCTGCGGCCCCGGCCCCATGCCCAGTTTCTCTACGACCGGGGCATCCCCCTCTGGGCCGGCCAGCGCGTGGGTTGGCTCCTCTCCCACCTGGGGGGCTGCTCCATCCAGCGCGGCAAGCTCGACGCGCCGGCCCTGCGCACCGCCCGCCAGCTGCTGCTGGACGGGCCCCACCCCCTGGCGATCGCCCCGGAGGGCGCCACCAACGGCCACAACGAAATCGTCAGCCCCCTGGAACCGGGGGTGGCCCAGCTCGCGTTTTGGACGGCGGAGGATCTGCGCAAGGCCGGCCGCTCCGAACGGATGGTCGTGTTGCCGGTGGGGCTGCAGTATGGCTACAGCCAGCCGGTCTGGCCCGCCATCGAGGCGTTGCTCCACCAGTTGGAGCAGATGGCGGGCATGGATGAGGAGGCCGACCGCGGGCTCGGGCAGGAGCGGCTCTACGGGCGGCTGTTCGCCCTGGCGGAGCGGATGCTGACCTTGATGGAGACGTTCTACCGGGACGCCTACCACCGATCCCTGCCCGTGGCCGGACCCCTGCCCTCCGGGGAGCCGGGGCAGGAGGCCTTGGTGGAACGGCTGGGGCGGCTGCTGGAAACCGCCCTGGAGGTGGTGGAGAGTTCCTTCGGCCTCCAGGCCCATGGAGACCTGGCCAGTCGATGCCGTCGGTTGGAGCAGGCCGGTTGGGATCGCATCCATCCCGCGGGCGGCAACGGTGCCCGTCGCTCCCCCCTGGAACGGGGCCTGGCGGATCGGCTGGCGGAAGAGACGGAGCGTCGCCTGTGGCACATGCGCCTGGTGGAGGCCTTCGTGGCTGTGAGCGGCACCTATGTGCGCGAGCGGCCCAGCCCGGAGCGTTTCGCCGACACCCTCCTGCTGTTGTGGGACACCCAGTGCCGCCTGCTCGGTGGCAGCCCCGTCGACCGCCCCCGCCCGGGGCCGCGGCAGGCCTGGATCAGCATCGACACCCCCATCGCCGTGGACAAACGGCTGGGCGACTACCGCGCCGACCGCCGCCGGGCCGTGGCCGACCTGACGGGCGAGTTGCAGAAGCGGCTGGAAAGCCTGATCCTGCCCACAGGCCTGGACAACGGTTGAGTGTGGACTTTGGAGCGAGCACCTGAGGGCGGCAAGACACTGTCAGTAACATGACAAAAATTTGACGAAGCCACGACAGCCTGAAGCCACCACGCTTTGTAGGGTTGAACTGTTCAACACAGCCTGAACATGGCACTCATTGAAGAAACAATCGAAGGAACACTGGGATACGTGGGCACACCAGGTGCTCCCATTTTTTACTTCACTCTGGATTCACTCATCGGCTCAGGATCTGACCAAACCCTCAGCTGGCCAATCAGTGGTACTGGGAAGATCATCCAGGCTATCGCCCCGCCAGACAGCGAGCTTGTGATCCCGGATCTGAGTGGCCTCTGCTACAGCCTCGGCCCAAGCATCATTGCCGTTCTCACCGGCAGCTACATCCAGCCCAGCAGTGGGGCAAGCTTGCATTTTGAGGCCATTCTTCACTTCACTGCAAATTGGCATTCTGGCCATGGTAGCTTTGCCTACGGGGGCGGCAAGATCCTTCATGCACCTGTCAATGCCACTGTTCAAGGCATTGAAAAACGTCCTCCGATCATCGTTCTCTATGGTGTGCCCATGCAAGAAGCCCTGAACAGTGGCGACCTGGCACAAATGAAGCAACTGGCCGAACAGGCTGAGAGTTGGCTGAGTAATTCGGAAGAGATTGCCACAACGCTCGATGCCCTCAAGGAGCAGATCAGGCGTCTCGAAAGCTGAGCTTCAGTCTCCGGCCATTGGCCAGGCCCATGCCGCCAGGCTTGCCGCCCAAGCCAGGAGAAAGGATCTGACCAATGGCTTGACCCATGGGAGGGCAAGCGCTCCCCTCAAATCCGCTCGATCCAATGACCATGGCATCCGATGATGATGATAAATGGAACAAAGTCCTATTCCCGGCTCCATCGACTTCCCCCGCCATGTCCGATTTCATCAAGCCCCCTGCTCGGCTTCGATCAACAAGCGACTTTGAAGATCATGTGCCTGTACACGTCGTATGGGAAATCACATTAGCTTGCAATTTAAAATGTCAACATTGCGGTTCACGGGCTGGCAAAGCTCGCCGAGATGAGCTGAGCACAGAGGAATGCTTTGATGTCATTGATCAGCTTGCACGCCTGGGTACGCGTGAAATGACACTCATCGGTGGCGAGGCTTTCCTTCGCTCAGACTGGACTTCACTGATTGATCGAATTTCCAAACATGGGATCTATTGCGCTATTCAGACAGGAGCCCTGCATCTCACCGAGCAAAAACTTCAAGAAGCCATCAGCGCGGGGTTGAAGGGAATTGGCATTTCCATCGACGGACTGGCGACCCACCATGACCGAATACGGGGAGTCCCCGGTGCTTACGCCATGGCTATTGAAACGTTGAAACGGGCGCGGGCGGCAGATCTCAACCGGAGTGTGAATACCCAGATTGGCCCGGAAACAATCGCCATGCTGCCAAGGCTCATGGAAGAGATCAGCGCGGCGGGAGCGAAGCAATGGCAGCTTCAACTGACGGTGGCGATGGGGAATGCTGTTGACAATGACCATCTTCTCCTCCAGCCCTACCAACTGTTGGAGCTCATGCCTCTTTTGGCTGATCTTGCCGATGCCGCAAACAAGCGCGGCATGCAGATCGTTATCGGCAATAACATCGGCTATTTTGGCCCCTACGAATCCAAGCTGCGTGCCTTCAGCGATAGCCTGACGCACTGGAATGGCTGTAGTGCAGGCCATACGGTCATTGGCCTTGAAGCTGACGGCACGGTGAAGGGATGCCCATCTCTTCCCAGGGCAGGGTATGCGGGAGGAAACGTCAGAGACCTGACGGTTGAACAGATTTGGCAAAGCAGCAAGGAGATCCACTTTGGCCGTCTGCGTTCTGTTGATAATCTTTGGGGATTTTGTCGCAGCTGTTACTATGCAGACGTCTGTCGCGGGGGATGCACATGGACATCCCATTCATTGCTTGGCAAACCCGGAAATAATCCCTATTGCCACTATCGAGCCCTCAAGCTAGATAGCCTGGGACTGCGGGAAAGGATTGCCAAAGTAAAAGAAGCGCCTCTCGATCCCTTCTCCATTGGTGAATTTGAACTGATTCTTGAGCCAAAGAGTGGCCCTCTGCAGGGAGATGATCATGGCCAGATCGCTCCGCCCGCAGATGACCTCCAGCCGCCGATAATCCTGGAGAACAGAAAACAAGCAACGGGGGCCAAAGGGCGTGTTCCACAGCAATTTATACCGTGTGGAGCCTGCCATCAATATGTCCATCCAGAAGAGACGACCTGTCCGCACTGCAAAACCGACCTTGCTCGGGCACGGCTTCTCTACGCCGAAACCAAACAAAGCGCCCAAGCCCTCGCCGCCAAGCTCCAATCCGTCCTGCGCGATTCTCTGTAGGACGTGGTGGGGAAGCGGATTACAGCCGCTCCAGGAAGCCCTCCAGGGTGGCTTGATCCGTGGAACAGCCGGAGCTGAGGGCGAGCCAGATCAGCAGCTTCGCCCAGCTGTCCACCGTCCAGAGGGGCTGGAAGCTCTCCCGGTGCTGGCGCACCAACTCGGTG
>JBKDTB010000259.1:0-8490 GCA_046340515.1 Cyanobacteriota bacterium
TGGTGGCCGGTCTGAGGCGGGTGGTGGGGGCGGTGCGGGGGGTGGGGTGGGTGGCGGGGGGGGGGGGGGGGGTCCTGGGGGTTGGGGGGCGGGGGCGGGGGGGGGGGGGGGGGGGGTCGCGGGGCAACGGCGTGATCGGCCTGTTCCATGGCCCCTCCGGCACCGGCAAGACCCTGGCGGCCGAGGCCATCGCCACCCGCCTGCGGATGCCGCTGCTGGCGGTGGATCTGTCGCTGGTGGTGTCGAAATACATCGGCGAAACGGAGAAGAACCTGGCCCGGGTGTTCAACGCGGCGGAGGGTTTTGCGGCCCTGCTGTTCTTTGATGAGGCCGATGCCCTGTTCGGCAAGCGCACCGGCGTGCAGGACGCCCACGACCGCTACGCGAACATCGAGGTGAACTACCTGCTGCAGCGGTTGGAGGCGTTCGAGGGCCTGGCCCTGCTCTCCACCAATCTGCTGCAGGGGATGGATGAGGCCTTCCTGCGGCGCTTTGATCAGCTGGTGGCGTTCCGGCGGCCGGGCACGGCGGAACGGCGACTGATCTGGCAGGGCCACCTGCCGCGCGATCAGCTCGACGCGGATGTGAATGTGCCTGAGCTGGCCCACCTGTTCGAGATGAGCGGCGGCGAAATCCGCAATGCGGCCCTGAGCGCCGCCTATGCCGCCGCCGCCGCCGGAGAGCCGATCAACCGCGCACACCTCTGGCAGGCCATCCGCCGCGAATACACCAAGAGCGGCAGCCCGATGCCCGATTCCAGCCTGTTTCTGTCCTTCCTCCCCAGCACACCATGACGGTCACCCCAGCCCCCCTCTCCACCCCCGGGTCCCTCGACGACGAGCTGGAGGCGGTCAACGCCCAGATCGCCATCCTGCGGCGTTCGGCCGACCAGGCCCGGGCCAGCAGCGCCCTGGCCGCCAGCGAGGTGGCCATCGCCAAGAAGGCCATCCCGGAACTCACCACCGCCAAGGCGGAGATCGAAGACAAAGGACGGCTCTGGGATCGGGAGGACCAACTGCGGAGCGCGCTGAAAGCCCGCCAGGCCGTGGCGGAGCGGGTGCGGGAGGCGTTGGACACCGGCGGCAGCCTGGACGAGACCCGGAAGGAAGTGCTGGAAGGAAAGCTCAAGCCAAAGTTCAAAATCGACGCCAACACCCCTCTGGACGCCCTGAACTCCGCCGTCCAAACGGCCGAAGATGCCCTTGGAGACTCGGCTCTGAAGTCGACGCTTGACACAGCACAATCCAATCTCAGATCAGCGGAAGACGACTACAACGAGAAAGCCTCTGCTGCGGAAGAGGCATGGAAGGCAATTCTGAACGGTGCCCGTTTGCTGGAGGATCAACTTCAGCAGACGCAAAGGCGCTATGAAGAGGCCGCCAGGCTTGAGGGTCTGGCG
Organism: Cyanobacteriota bacterium; assembly: GCA_046340515.1. Classification (GTDB taxonomy): domain Bacteria; phylum Cyanobacteriota; class Cyanobacteriia; order PCC-6307; family Cyanobiaceae; genus Cyanobium. The sequence goes on from JBKDTB010000259.1 coordinate 1,400, forward strand.
GCCAGTCCAACTCCAGCGGCTGGCACAACCCCGGCAGGGCCCGTTGAGCCATCCGCCGCGGAGGCGGGCATCGCTGGGAAAAGCTTCAAGGATTCTTACACCCAACTCAAAGAGACAACAACACCTTCATCCTCGGCAGGGCAACCAGATACCGGCGAAAAGGCGTTGCGAGACGATTGGAACGAGAAATGCGCCAAAGCCAAGGATGCACTGGCCCTGCTGTTGACGCGCCGGCAGGAGCTGACTGTTGCCCGCAGCGCCTGGGAGCAGCGGCAAGCCCTGCGCCCTGCCCGCAAGCCTGAGGAACAGGCGACGATGGTGGCCAGTGTGTTGCTGGCCTTCAATCCGCCCGCCAGCCCCTGAGCCGTGGCCAGCCTCGCCCCCGCCGAGAAAGCCCCCTCTGGCAAGCCTCTGAGCCGCGACCTGGCCGAACGGGAAGCCGACCGCCTCTCCGCTCCCCCCACCACCTCTGCGGAGCCGGTTATGCAGGCCTGCGCCGCCTGTGCGGCCGGCGGGGCGCCCTGTGCGGCGTGCGGCGGAAGCGATGGGGCGGGGGGGCTGGCAGAACGTCGAGAACCCTTTGGCAGGCGATTGGGAGCGAAGAAAGAGCAAGGCAGGCCTGCGGCAAGCACCGAAGGGGCCGTTCGGCTGAAGGAGCCCTCAGCACCGAACCCGCTGATGGCCGCGGGCGCGGGCACTCCGACTCCCGCACCCCCAGCCCCCCAGAGCCGTCCCGGCGTCCCTCAGCCCTCCCCCTCCGAGGACACGGCCCCCCAAGGCCTGGTGCCTCACCCACCCGATTCCGCCCTCCCGCAAGGGGGTCAGCCGCGGAAGTCTCTGCAATCGGAAGTTCCCGTTCCGGGAGGTGCCGATCTCAGCCCAATGGCTCTGGCCATCGGGCCCGCGGCGACACCGGTCGCGCCGGTCAGTGGCGCTGACCAGACAAGCCCAGCTGCACCGGTGTCCCCGTCGTCCCCAGCGCAGGCTCCGAACGCTGGCGGCGCGGTGAGCGGTTCAACAAGCGGTGGATCGGGAGGAACTGTCGCCGACCAGGCCGCTCCGGAAGCCGCCAACGAAACGGCTCCAGCCGATGGCGCAGAGGCGGAGGCCGGGGAGAGAACGGAAGAGCGCATGGAGGGGGCGGCACCGCCAGCTGCGCAGGAAGACGCGGCGGTCGCGGCGGAAAGCGATCCCGAGGTCGCCGCCGCTGGGGAGCCTGCGGCAGCGGAGGCCGGCGGAGGGGCGAACGCTGGCGCGGCGGAGGCCAGCGGAGCGGCGGAGGCTGGCGCCCCGGAGGACTCCCCTCCAGCGGCGATGGCTGGAGGGGAGCCGGAGAGCCGGATGGCGGCAGCCTCCAGCGATCCCGAGGCTGCCCAGCGAACCCGGGAGGCCGCCGAAGCGCGCCAGGACCAAGCCGATGCCCGCCGCGTGGCGGAGCAGACCAGCGCCGAGCGGGAGGAGGAGCGGGCCGAGCAGCAGGCCGAGGCGGGAGGAGGCCCCGGAGGCCAGGAGGCGCAGCTCGCCGCGGGGGAAAAGGATGCCGGCCTCGCTTCCCTTGGGGAGAGCGTGGGAGGGGGCGGAGAGGGGGCCGCGGCCGGGGGTGGTGTTGGCGGGGGCGGGGGGGGGAGTCCGCCTCCAGAGCCTGCTCCGGCCCCGGCCACAGCCGCCATGGAGCCTGCGGCGGGTGTGGCGGCCGCCGCTTCCCTGCAGCCGCTGCAAGCGGTCCAGGCGCTGGATGGGGTGGGAGCCGCCGTCGACACCACCACCAAGAACGAAGGGGCCGCGTTGGAGGCGCGGATGCCCCGGGAAGAGGTGGGCGGCGATGGCAGCGGCGGGAGCGCGGTGCAGGCCTTGCCCGAGGGGGGAGGGGAGAAGGCCCCGCGGGAGGTGCTGGCGGGCCCCGCCCAGCCCACTCCCAAACCCGAGCCATCGCCAGAACCAGGGCCTTCGCCCGCGGCCACCATCCCCACTCCCGCCGTCGCAGACAGCGACCAAGGCACGGTGAGCCGGGAGGATGCCAACCGCGTGGTCGCGTCGGTGTCGGCGATGCCGACCACCGATCCAGGTCTGAACGTGTCAGCAGGCAGCCCGCCGCTGCTGGCCAAGGTCGGCGACGCCGATCCCACGCAAATCCAGAACCAACGGACTGAGCTTGAAGCGACGATTGCCGAGCAGAGGCGCCAGGGAGCGGCTGATGCCGCGGCGCCGGCAGGAGAGAACGACGTGCGCGATCGCTCGCCGCGGGAACACCTGCGGGCGCCCGAGCTTGCCGTCCCCGGGGCCGCTGGCTCAGGGGCGGTGGCGCCGACCCACGATGGGGCCGTCGGGATCATCGCCGAACAGAAGCAGGGCGGCGAGGTGCGCGCGGCCATGGCCCGGGCCCGGGACGAGATGACGGCGAGGCGCGCCGCCCATCAGGGCAAGGTGGCTGAGGAGAAGGCGAAGAGCAACGCCGAGATCACCGCCCTCAGGCAGGAGAACGCCAGCCAACAGCAGGCGGAAAAGGCGAAGGTGCAGGCGGAGGTGGCAACGGCCCGGGGCGCGTGGTCAGCAGAGCAGAACGCGGAGCTGATCAAGACCAACGAAAAGGCTGGCGCGGAAATCAGCAAAGGCAACGAGAAGATCGCCAAGGAAGAGGCTCAGGCCAACAGCAAAGCAGCCGAGCACATCAGCCAGGGCGAAATCGAGGCAGGTGAACACAGAGCCCGGGCCGAAAAGCAGGCCAGCGAGAAGAAACGGGACGCTGAACGGCAACAGCAAGAGGATTCGGGCGGCATCTTCGGCTGGATCGCTTCCAAGGTGAGCGCGTTCTTCCAAGCCCTCAAGAGCGCCATCACCCAGGTGTTCGAGGCCGCCAAGAAGTTGGTGCAGGCGGCGATCGACAAGGCCAAGCAACTGGCTGTGGAGGTGATCGAGAGGGCTCGCCAGGCGGTGGTGGGGCTGATCAAGGCGGTCGGTGCCGCGCTGATGGCCCTGGGCGATGCGTTGCTGGCGGCCTTCCCCGGGCTCAGGAAGAAGTGGCGGGCCTTCATCGAATCCAGGGTCAAGGCGGCTGAGGAAGGAATCAACAAACTCGCCGCTGCCCTCAAGCAGGGCATCACCAAGCTGCTGGATGGATTGGGCAAGGCCTTCGCCTTTCTCCTCGACGCCTACAGGAAGGCGATGCTGGCCGTTCTTGATGTCGCCAAGGCTGTGGCGATGGCGGCGATCAAGGGGGCGAAAGCCTATGCAGACGCGGTGGGCACCTTTGCGGTGCTGATCAAGGACATTGCCGCCGGGCCGGGCCGCTGGATCGCCAATCTGAGAGCGTCCGTAATGGACGGTATCCGCAATCATCTGTGGGAAAAGTTCCAAACGGGTGTCAAAGATTGGTTCCACTCAAAGCTCGAACAAGTGCTCGGCGTCGGCACAACGATCTGGAATGTGTTGAAACAGGGTGGCATCACCCTCAAGCAGGTGGGTCAGATGGCCTTTGAGGCCCTGAAGGCCGCGATTCCTGCCGCGCTGATCCAGTTGCTGATCGAAAAACTGGTGGCGATGATTGTGCCCGCCGCCGGTGCGGTGTTGGTGATCGTCGAAGGTTTGCAGGCCGCCTGGCCGGCGATTCAGCGAATCATGGCAGCAGCAGGTGCCTTCCTGGTGTTCCTGAAGGCCGTGAAAGATGGCGGCGCCGGGCCGCAGTTTGCGGCGCTGCTGGCTGCAGGAGCTGTGGTGTTGATCGATTTCGTTGCCAACTGGCTCCTGAAAAAACTGCGCGGCCCCGCCTCGAGGGTGGGGGCCAAGGTGAAGGCCATCGCTCAAAAGATCATGGCCCGCATCAAGAAAGCCTTGAAGAAAGGCTTGGGCTGGGTGAAGGGCAAGCTGAAGGGTCTCAAGAAGAAGTTTGATGCTTGGAAGGCCAAGCGCAAGGCAAAGAAGGATGCCAAGAAGAAGGAAAAGGAGGATCCAAGCAAGAAGAAGCAGGAGAAGGAGAAGGCCAAGCAGGAGCGATTGCACAAGGCCGTGGAGGCGATTCGACCTCAGGTCCAATCAATGGCGAGCAAGGGCAAGTTCAGCGGACTGATATTCCGTGCCAAGCTCCTTTTCTGGCAGGCTAAATACAGATTGAGTTCCCTGGCTATTCGTGGCAGCAATGGTCTCGTCCAGCTGGAAGCCAAGGTCAACCCGTCGGCCAATGTCATGGCTTTCGTGAGAAAGAATGGCCGTGAACTACGAAAGATTATTTACGAGGTCGGTCGTGAGATCATGGAACGCGAGGATGTCGGTGCTGCTGAAAAGCGTCTGCAGGAGCAAATGGAAAAAGGTGCCGGGCGGAAGCAAGAGGAAAGGCTTGAATTGAGCAGCGGAGTCGAAGCCGTCGCCCTTGCAAAGATTATGCGCAAAGAGCGTGAGCGAGGGACCACGTTTGTGCAGTTTTCTGGTGGCGGAAAAGCGAGTGTGACCCGCAAAGAGAGGCGGCCTACGGACAAAGCACTTCTTGGCCCAGGCAATCAGGTCGTCAATAAAGCCGGCGATTATGATGACCACATCTCGATGTTCTCTACAGCCGCCACTCGCGACCCATGGCTCTCAAAGAGCGGTGGCCGTTCGCGAGAGGTTCAAGCCATGGCAACGGTTACAATGCTCTCTGGAGGCAGCCCTCATCGCGACCAAAAGACACGCGACTTCGCGGCCAGACAAGCCTTGCTGCGGATCACGGAGATGAGTCGCAATGATCAGGCTCTGGTCGTTTCAAGTGACCTCGCCCAACTGCATGGGCAAGGTATGATTGACCATTCAACGGCATTGCGTGACGATCCCATGGCACCAGTTGGCGCGGTGAGCACGAGCCGCAACCTGGAAGCCAAGACAATGGGGACGCAATCAAAGACCTCTAGCCAAGGAGACGTAAACTTGAGAGCCAACGCATCGAAACTCAAGCAAATGCGGGAGCAGCAATTAAAATATATTGCCGGTATCATGGAAGCAAAATATGGAGCGGAGAACGTGATGTTCAAAAGCGAAAGCGCCGTTACCGAGGCCGTCCGTGCTGACGTGAAAGCCACCATCAAGCAAATCGCCGAGCTCAACCTTGGCCTGTCAAACCTCCCTTAAGAGATCATCAACCCTAACTCTTTTTAACATGATGCAAGAGATTAGGCATGTACTGATATCAGCGAAGTTGGAAGACTTCGCGTGCGCAGTGGACGACTTGGGATGGCAATGCCGATCCGTTCCCTGCCTGGAAGGGGCGCGTGCTGCTTGGGTGCCTGATGAAGGTGGCGAGGTGATCTGGATTGAGCCTGTCGGTGCGCCCGTGCCAGTTCTTCGACTGACGGGAACCGACATCCTCCAACTTGAGGAGGACCTTGCCCTGCTTGCTGGAGTCGTTGGGCCGGCTGATTTGATGGATGCAATTGCAGCCTCACCAGATCGTCATGATCTCATGGCAAATCTCCGCCTGGGGGGCTTGCTTGCCAGAGGCCCCTATGATCAAGCCCTCGGCGCGGTTCTCTCACACGCCCTGAATGCAGGAGATGGCGAGATGCAAGCGGCTGTGTCGGAAGGGTTGGTCTGGACCGAATGGGGCGAACTGGCAGAGCCCATCTGGCAAAGTCTGCACCTGTCACCAATCTCCCGGGAAGTTCGAGAGCGGCTTGTGTCGATCTTGGCCAGACTTGATCACTTGCGCTCCAACCAAATCTAAGTGTGGGCCGACTGGCCACAGCGAATCCACGTCACATCTCTTGTCAAGTCTGCTCTTTGCTCTGACCAGTTCTTTCTGCCGTGAACGGGAGAATCCGAAGAACTTGAGAGCGTTCTGCGTGCAGTTTTCAGTGCGATTCAACCTGGCTATCTACGAGGCGCCGCTACAGGAAATACCATCGGCCTCAACCACCCTTGATTTCCCTCTTCATCAGCTCTGCTGTGCGACAACGACTTTTCCCACGTGGCGACCAATCCGGGGAAGAACACTCGGTGCCCTGCGGCGGCCTGCGAGGTGGCGGTGGAGCCACCTGCCCCGTTTGAGGGTCAGACTTCCAGGCGAGATGCGCTGTTGAGCAGCCGAATGGGGGCAGGCGATCAGCAGCTGGGATTTCTCGGCGCCATCCAGCAGCTGCTGTTCGGCGACATCCTCGGCATCAGCTGGAGCGATCTGACCGTGATCGCTGTGCTGTCGCTCGGCGTCTTGATCTATCTGGCCCCCTCAGCCTGCGCGCCCTGGTGCTGCTGACGCTCAACAGCGACCTGGCCGGAGCCTTCGGTGTGGGTGCCAGTCGACACCGGCTGGCCTTCATCGTGTTGCTGGCCGTCGTGGTGGCGGTGTCGATCAAGGCAGTGGGAGTGCTGCTGATCAGCGCCTTCCTGGTGATCCCGGCCTGCGGGGGGCGTCTGGTGAGTCGCCACTTCCCTCTCTATGCCCTGATCTCCGCCGGCCTCCGCGGTGCTGTGCCCTGCTGGGGCTGCTGGGTTCAGGCAACCCCAACCTGCCCTCCGGCCCCTGTGTGGTGATTCTGCCATTTGCGGGGTTTCTGCTGGCGCTGCTGGTGCGCGTGCGCAGCCTTAGCCCATCACGTCTCCGCGTCGCAGAAGCAGAGGCAGGCAGCAACTGGCCATCAGCGGACCAGGGGGCAGGTTGAGGCCCACGGCCAGCACACACCCCACCAGGCTTACGACCAGCCCGAGCAGGGCCGCTCGGCGCAGCGCCTCACGCAGGCTGGCGGCACCCGCCAGAGCGGCCAGGCTGGGCGCGCAAATCAGGGCCATCACCAGCGCCAATCCCACCGCTGCAGTGGCGCTCACCACCACCAGCGCTGTGAGGGCCGCCATCCCCAGGCGCAGTCTGCCCACAGGCAACTCCCGTTGCCTGGCACCTTCAGGATCGAGGCCGAGCCACTGCCAGTGCTGATAGCCGCAGCGAATCACCAGCAGCACCAGCACCAGCACCAGCACCATGCGAACCAGGTCATCAGGGCCCGCCACCAGCAGGTCCCCGAACAGCAGTCCCTCCAGGTCGACCGGCAGTTCAAGAACCTGCACCAGCAGCACCCCCAGCCCAAGACTGGCCGAGAGCACGGTGTTGAGCAGCGCTTCCGCGGCTCCGGCGTCGT
>JBKDTB010000260.1:0-11185 GCA_046340515.1 Cyanobacteriota bacterium
CCCTGTGATCTTCGACGCCACCCACTCGGTGCAGCAGCCCGGCGGGCGCGGCACCAGCACTGGCGGGCAGCGGGAGTTCGTGGCTCCCCTGGCCCGGGCTGCCGTGGCCGTGGGGGTGGACGGCTTGTTCATGGAGGTGCACCCCGATCCGGATCGGGCCCTCAGCGATGGCCCCAACATGGTGCCCCTCCACCGCCTGGAACCCCTGCTGCGGCAACTGCTGGCCATCCGCGCTCCCCTGCTGGAGCAGGAGGAAGCGGTGAGCCACCTCTGAGGGCCGCCATGTTGGGCGTGCTCCACCAACGCTGGCGCCATCACCGCGCCTCCCGCCATTGCCGCCCCCGGCTCCAGCGGTTGCGCCTGCTGGTGCTGGATGTGGATGGGGTGCTCACGGATGGAGGGTTGTGGACCACGGAGTCGGGGGAGGTGATCAAGCGGTTTGACGTGCGCGATGGCCTCGGCTTGCGTCTGCTGATGGGGGCGGGGGTGGAGGTGGCCTGGCTGAGCGGCGGCAAGAGCGGTGCCACCGAGCAGCGGGCCCGCTACCTCGGCATCGCCCGGGTGCTCACCGGCGTGGGCGACAAGCCCGCCGCTCTCTTGGCCCTGCAGGCGGAGCTGGGGGTGAGCCGGGAGGAGAGCGCCTTCGTGGGCGACGATCTCAACGACCTGGCGGTGAAGCCAGCCATCGGGTTGTTGATCTGCACCGCCGACGCGGCGGCTCCCCTGCGCCGCCGGGCCGATTGGGTGCTCGACCGCAAGGGCGGCGATGGGGCCGTGCGGCGATTGGCGGAGGAGATCCAGAAGGCGCGGGGCGCCTGGGCGGCCCTGGCGGAGCGGGGCTGGCGGGAGCGCAATGACTGATGGTTGATCGCTGGGGGGCGCTGCGGGCGCGGGTGGGGGAGCGCTGGCGGCGGAGCCTGCGGGCGGCCGTGCGGAGCGGCCCCCTGGAGCGGGTGGTCCGGGTGGATCGGGATCAGTGGCAGGCGCTGGCGGCCTGGCGGGGGCTGACCCATCAGGCCTTTGCCGCCCGGCCCCTGGCGCCCCGGGTGTGCAGCGACATCTGGGAGCGGGGGGCGTTTCATTCCTCGGCGGATCGGCGCGCCTTCTTCAGCCCCGGGGAGCGGGAGCTGGAGCCCTCGTCGCACCACTACGGCCACGATGTGCAGCTCAAGCGCCATGCCGGCCTGCCCCTGATCGGCCCGCCCCTGCCCTGGCTGCTGGAGCACGGCTTGAAAGTGAGCGCCACGGCGACGTTTGAGCGGCCCCAACCCTGGGCAAGGGGCTATCTGTGCATGGGGCCGCGGCGGGCGGGGTGGTTGCGGGAGCGCTTCGGGCACCCGGCGGTGCCGATCGGTCCGTGGATTCACTATGCGCGGCCGTTGCTGCCGGCGGAGGAGATTCGCCAGCTTCGGGAGGAGCTGGGCTCCACCCTGCTGGTGGTGCTGGCCCACAGCTGGGATCAGGTGGAGCGGCGGATGGATCTGGACGACTGCGTGGCGGCGGTGGTCGCCACGGCCCGGGCCGGGGGCTATCGGCAGGTGATCTGGTTGCGCCACTGGAAGGATCCCCAGCCACTGGGCCTGCCCCCCGGCTGGATCGTGGCCTGCAATGGCCATCGTGCCAATCCCTGGTTTCTGGATGCCCTGCGCACCCTGCTGGAGCTCAGCGATGGCCTGGTGAGCAACGCCTTCGGCACCCATCTGGGCTATGCCGTGGCCCTGGGCAAGCGGCTGCACTGGATTCCGGTGGGCGTGGATCAGGATTTGTCCTCCCTGACGGGGCCCAAGGCGGAGGAGGAACGGCAGGAGTGGCGGGAGCGGGAGCGGCTGAGTCGGGAGTTGGTGGTGCGGCTGGCGGCTGGGGATGCCGGCGACGGGGCGGTGTTGGAGTGGTTGAATCCCTATTGGGGGTTTGATGCGGTTCGAGCGCCGGGGGAGTTGCGGGAGGTGTTGCGGGGTGTCCGGAGGTGAGGGGTTTCTTCGCATCTCTTGGCCCGCTGACGATGTAGAAACGCTGTCGGGCAGGCTTCTTTTGCCGAGCCAGAATGGTGCTCCTTTGGGGCCGGCTGAATGGTGGTCATCTCAGACGAAGATGGCCACCATTCTTGTGGGTCTTGTTGTGTTAGGGCATGCGCAATGCAAATTTCCAAGGCCCATTCCCGCGGCCAACCAGCTATCTGGGAACTTGAACCAAAGGGAGTGGGAGGAGGGTCGACTGTGTCTGGACAGTGTGGGATCACTTTCTTATCGGTCTCTGCAACCAGCACTGAACTTGCATTCGGAAAGAGATTCAAGAATTCAATCAAATCCGATTTGCCTTTGAGGATGCGGGTGAAGATCGGTGTGCCGGCATTGTATGCCGTGATCGCTGGTCGGCCATCGCTCTTGCGATTGAGTTCAAACCATGTGACTTCAAGAAACTTTTCGGCTCGCTTGATTTGTGGATGATCTCCGAAAGCGAGTAGACCTGCTACTTGAATGGTTTCAAAATTGATCGTTGAATTTAGATTCGCTGATTGAGGAATGATTTCATATGATACGCCATGGGGAAGTCCAGAGATTATTTTTGTCTTGTCGGCATTCCATGGTGAGCCACCTAGGGCCTCAATGGCAGCAATGGACAATTCTCCAATTTTGTCTTTAGGCCCGTAGTCGGCCAGAATGGCATAGAGGCTTTGCTCTTTATATGTAACTTTTGCCAGGTCTCCCAGCCCTATCGGTATGCCGGTTGCCGTGTCCCAATTCTCTGGAAGCACGAAGTAGGGAATTGTTCTTGCGTTGACGTGCTCCCCTGCGCCTTTCCATTTGGGCTGGCGTAAACTGGTTTCCAAGCTGCCGTATTTGTCAATACTGACTGCGTCTGGAGCGCCATCGGATTCGGTGTCGCCATTAGCAATTATAAGAATATGTGAATTGTCGAGAACTGTGATGGAAGGCGTCTCTGCATCGCCACCGCCATTGCTCCAGTGGTGGTTAATTACTTGTGCCATGTGTGTGGCCTCCAGTTCAGCTTTTCAGGGGCAATCTGAACATAGCTGTGTCTAGTCAAGCCGTATGACAGGTTTGCACAACTTAACTTTTTGTGGTCCGTTGTGCGCGGGTGGATGGATCAGGCAGGGCCGTGATCTGACCGCCATTGGATCGGACTTCGACTGAGGAGCGCGGCGCTGCTGCTGGAAAACCGGACTGTTCTTGCGGGCCTTCTTCGCATTGCTGTAGGTGATTGTGCTTATCGCAAGGGGCGCAGGGGCCTGTTTTGGACTGCCGGATCACGGTCAGGTCACGTCAGAGTTTCGGGCCGCTTTGGTGTTCACAGGTTTCCATGCGGTGGGTCTTCGCAAGATCAGCCCAGGCGATGCGGAGGGGACGAACGGTATCGGGATCAGCCCTGCAGCTGGCCTGTCTTCCCCAGGGGCCATGTTTCCAAATTAAAGTTGGATGATGAATCCCGTTGAAGTGACCGTTGCGCCACGTGCGGTTGCGGCGTTGGTGAATCCTTGCAATTCTGTTGGGAATGGGGCATGGAGATTTGTATTGATCAGGATGGTCAATTGGGCCAGTGCCAAGGGCTGGGCTTTGACTGACGCGCACACAGCGTCAAGGATGCAGCCAGCCGCGGCGTCGGCAAAATCGGCAAGAGGAGCATCGCCGCGGTAGATCCCAGACGACAGCATTGTGATGCGAAAACCATCGATTTTTGTGCTGCTCTTGGCGATTTCGTTCATCGCATCAGCATAAATCTGAGTGTAACGTGATTTCTCACTGGGCGGAGTCAAGCCATCCCGGGTAAGCCTTGGCCCAACGGAATACATCATGCCGATGCAGCTCGTGCCAGCTTCCACTGGCACGAGTAGGGATGTCAGAGGAGAAGGAGATGGGGAGTCTTTCGAATCTCTGGCCCAGCTTCCCTTCCCAAACTTTTCGTCGTAGGAGACCTGAAGTTGGTTGTTGACCTTGACAACTTGTTGGGGACCCAGCGCTCTTGCAAATGCACCGTTCAGGCCGCTACCACCAACTTGGTAGTAAATATCATGATTTGTGCTGCCTGCATTCTGAGAAACGATGGCTCCTGAAATCATTTTGCTTTCGGCAAGTACATCGACATATTGGCCTGTGACATTGCTCTCAAAGAAAAACTGGATCTGGTTCATTCTGTTTTCCTCTTCAGAAGTCGAAGTGGCTGGAAAGACATCGTAGGACATCTGCTTTGTGCAAGGCAGAACGCTCCAGGTCAGAAGCGGGCAGGGTCGTGTGGCCTTCTGCGTCTGGATGTTGGGCGTGATTTCAAGCCAGAGTGCCCCCCTGTGGCTGTTATTCCAGGCCGGCATAGATGCTTTGCTCTCGCTCTGGATAGCTCACATAGAAATGTTCAAAGATCGTCGTGCACTTTTGTTGATAGAGCTCGGGGGTGTAGGCCCGGGGCAATCCCAGGTCCAGCGCATCTTCGATTGTCATCTTCAGCTGGGCGCGCGAAGCTGCTTTCTCCCGCCAGTTCAAGACAAGCAATGCCTTCACCTTCTCCAGCAGTTCTCTGGCGACGCCTTTCACTTTGCTGCGTTCCGCATCTGTGAGATCAGGGGCTGGCTTCAGCAGGATGTCGAAGATTGTCAGCTCTTCTTCGCTGAGGTTCTCGCGGATGTGCCGCTGTTGTTCGCTGCTGAGGCTGGCGGAGAGTTCGAGCAGAGCCTTGAATAGCTGCTCGACGTTCAGGCTGCCGGCGTTGTAGTTGGCGATCAGCTCCTCGAACTTCACCAGGAAATCAATGCGGGTGGGGTTGAGCTGAACCAGTCGATTCAAGCGGGCCGCGATCTGGGCCTTGAGGGTCTCCAGATCGATGTTCTGACGCTTCGACTGCTGGAACTTCTCTGCCAGAGCCTGGAAGTCGATCTGGGAGAGGTCCATCGGCGCCCGGCCGCGCCGCTGGATCGCCACGCCGGTGATCGAGGCATCCAGCAGCTGGGTGATGTCGGCCATCACGCCGCTGATGTCCGGCGGGCCATCCGGGTTGAGCCGTTCCCGGATGGACGACGCCAACAGAGCCAGCAGAGCATGAATGCCGCTGAACTCCACGGCGGCGCGATCCGGCTTGAGGGCGGTGTAGAGCATCTGCACCAGCCGCTCCCGGCTGAGGAAGTCATGGCGCACCCCATCGGGGGAGATCAGGGCGTTCACGGCGCCGTCGATCGCCTCGATTCGCTCCATGCCCCCGGCCGACAGGCCCTCGATCCGCTCCAGGTCCACCTGCTGGCTGAGGCAGAAGCGGCGCGCCTCGGCGATGGCCTGGCGCAGCTCTCCGATCAACACGTCATTGCCCTCCACGGGCCTGTGGCCCGCCTGGCTGACGCCGTAGAGGGAGAGGGCCTTCTCCAGGGAGGCGAACACATTGGCGTAGTCGACGATCTGGCCGCTGTGCTTGCCCGGGTACACCCGGTTGGCCCGGGCGATGGTCTGCATCAGGGTGTGGTTGCGCATCGGCTTGTCGAGGTAGAGCGTGGAGCAGCTCGGCGCATCGAAGCCGGTGAGCCACATGGCGCAGACGAACACCAGCCGCAGCGGATTCTCGGGATCCTTGAACTGCTCATCCAGCCTCGGGTTCGACTCCACCAGGCGCTTGCGGTGGGGGGTGATGTCGAGCCCCCGGGCGGCCATCTCGGCTTGCTCGTTCTGGGCGGCGGACACCACCACCGCCATGTCGGTGCTTTCAAGGATCCGCAGCCGCTGACGGGTCTCCTCGCTCGCCTCACCGCAGGCGACGAGCTGCCGCACGCGCTCGGTTTCCGTGATCCAGAGGCGCCGCACCTTGTCGTACATGCGCACAGCGGTGGCCTTGTCGATCGACACCACGATCGCCTTGCCCTGAAAACCCCGGCCGAGGAAGTGGCGCACGATGTCGGCCGCCACGGTTTCGAGCCGGTCGTCGCGGGTGAGGATGTCGTACTGGCTGCCGAGGCGTTTCTGCAGCCGTGCCTCCTGCTCCGGATCCAGATCGGCGGCATCGATCAGCTCGTAGAGATCGGCGTTGAGGTTGGGGTTGATGAGTTGCAGCTCAGGGGTGCGGTTGTCGTAGTAGAGGGGAACGGTGGCGCCATCTTCCACGGCTTGCTGGAAGTCGTAGATCGACACGTAGTCACCGAACACCTTGCGGGTCTGTTCCTCGCCGGCGATCAGGGGTGTGCCGGTGAAGGCGATGAACAGCGCCCTGGGCAGGGCGGCACGCATGTTGAGGGCCAGGGTGTCGTACTGGCTGCGGTGGGCCTCATCGGTGATCACGATCACATCGGAACGATCGCAGAGGGGTTCAGCGCCGCGGAACTTCTGGATCAGGGTGAACACATAGCGGTGATTGCCGCGCAGCAGTTCAGCGAGATGGGCGGCGCTGCTGGCGTGGCACTGATCGGCCTCGGCACCGGCGAGGGCACCGGCGGCCTTGAAGGTGGTGGCGATCTGGTCATCGAGATCCACGCGATCGGTCACCACGACAAAAGTCCAGTTGCCGGGGAAGCGGCGCAGGATCTTTTGGGTGTAAAACACCATCGCGAAGCTCTTTCCGCTCCCCTGGGTCTGCCAGAACACGCCGGCGCGGCCATGGCCACGCGCACGGGCCGCGAGAGAGGAGGCGATGGCGTTGTTGACGCCGAGGAACTGGTGGTTCTGGGCGAGGATTTTCACGAGGCCACCCTTGCCCTCGCTGAACAGGGTGAAGTTCTCGATCAGATCAAGGAAGCGCCCCTTCTCGCAGGTGCCGCGCAGGGCCACTTCCAGCGAGACGCGCCGGGGTTCGTCTTCCCGCTCGATCCGCTTCCAGGCGAAGAAACGATCCCAGTTGGCGGTGATCGAGCCCACGCGGCTGTCGGTGCCGTTGGAGGCGACCAGGAAGCCGTTGTACCAGTAGAGCTGGGGGATGTCGGTTTTGTGGGTGGCGATGTTGTCGTCGAAGGCGCGGCGGGCGGAGACGCCCGGCTTCTTGAGCTCCATGATGAGCAGGGGCAACCCATTCACGAAGCCCACCAGATCGGGCCGGCGAGTGTAGAGCGGGCCACTGATCCAGAGCTGGCTCACCAGCAGGAAGTCGTTGGCCTCGGGCTGTTCCCAGTCGATCACTCGCAACCGCAGCTTCGCCTGCCCGCCGCGATCGTGATCAGGGATCGACACAGGCACGCCCTGGGTGAGCAGGGTGTGGATCTCGCGGTTGGCGGCCACCAGGCTCATCGCCGAGCGATCACGGGTGAGCTCATCAAAGGCGGCCTGGATGGCCTCAGGCGGCAGACCGGGATTGAGCTGGGTGAGGGCTGCTCGCAGGCGATATGACAGCACCACCTGGCTCTTGGTGTCACGGCCGAGGGTGCCGCCTGGACCAAAGGTTTCGTCCTGCGCCGACACCGTCTGCCACCCCAGTTCCGCCAGCAGCGCCAGGGCGGGCTGCTCCACCAGTTGGGCTTCGCTATAGGGATTGGGGGTCATGGGGAGGCCTTGATCACCACATCCACCTCCAGTTGATCCTTATCGTGAACAACGCATCATAAGTGTCGTCCGCCCAGCTGGAGAGGCGCAGCAGCTCGCCACAGACGAAGTCTTCCAGAACCGGACCAAAGGTTGCGCGGAGACGCGCCGTGGCAGAACCAGCTGCTCCAGAGCCGCACATCCATGCCTGCCTGATGCTTTCGCTGCCGCGATGCAAGGCCGCCGCTGAAAACGCGCTTCTCCAGGGCCTCGCCCATCTGAGCAACGGCCCGGGAACAAGGGCTGGCGATGGCAGAGGCTGGAAGCTTGCAAGCGACAGGCGGACGATCCATGCTGTGTGAACCCTTAACCCTTGACCCTTAACCCTTGACCCACACATGGCCACCAACCTTGCTCTCGACCAGGACCTGTTGGATCACGCCTTCCGGGTGAGCGGAGAACCCACGAAAAAGGCGGCCGTCACCCGTGCGTTGCGGGAGTTCATCGCCCGCAGGGAGCAGCGGCAGCTGGCTGAGCTGTTCGGCAAGCTCGAGTGGGACGAGAGCTTTGACCACAGGGCGGAACGGAGTCGCCAGCCATGAGCCTGCTGGTGGACACCAGCGTGTGGTCGCTGGCGCTGCGGCGTGATGCGCCACAACCCGGCCCAGAGGTGGAGGCGCTCCGTCAGGCGTTGCTGGGTGCAGACCAGGTCTTGACGACGGGTCTCATTCTGCAGGAGCTGCTGCAAGGCTTTGCGGGCCCAAAAAACCGCGACGTGTTACTGCACCACTTCACAGTGCTGGCGTGTCCGCAACCCGACCGCCACGACCACCTGGAAGCGGCAGAGGTGCGCAATGCCTGTCGGCGACGTGGTGTGTAGATCGGCACGATTGATGCGTTGTTGATTCAGCTCTGTTGCCGCCATGACCTCACCTTGCTGTCCACCGACAAGGACTTTGCCCTTGCCGCGAAAACGATTGAGTTTCGTCTGTGGAGGGCCAGCTGAGCCGATTTGTTCAACCGACAGGCCGTCATTTTGTGTTGGTGAATCAGCCAACAGGCAAAGAGGCCTCTTGCACCGCCTCCTAGAGGAACTCTGGAGCCAGATCCGCTCCAATTGGCCAGACCACGGTTACCAGCTCAGGATCGACCTTGGCCTGCTGGAAGATCTCAGGGGTCCTCAGTGGCTCAAACATCGGGCCCCACAGCTCACCGCTGAGGTCAACAGAACCCTCCAGGCCATTGTGAAAGCGCAGCCAGAGGCAAGAGTGCGGCAGTGGCTTGATCTCAAGGACGCGCGGGATCATGGCCATCACTCCACAAGATCAATTTTAGTCAGAGGCACTCGATTCTGAGCGCGTTCCCAGTCGCTCAGCAATTCTTCCACATGAAGAAGTCTCCATTCTTCAACGAGATGCAGGGCGCGAGCGCTGAGAAGGCCCTCAATCATTTGCCGATCATCAATGCGGATCAGACCCTGATCCTGCTCATACTTCGCGTGAAAATGAGGCGGAGCACTCTCGTTGTAGACCATGCCGATGATGATGCCGAAAAAACGCGCGAGTTCAGGCATGGCTCAGCTGACCTCCTGGAGTGCCGGCTCCGGCAGCTGCTCCACATCGATCTGGCCGGAGAGGAGGCGGGGGAGGAGGAGGTCGCGGGTGCGGCGAAGGTTTTGGATCTGACGGGACATCGCGAGAATGTCCTCAAACATTGGCTGTGCCATACGGTGGTACTTAGCCAACAATTCGGAGCAAGGCGCAAGGATTTCCACCGCCTCGAACTTCCCTTTGTTGACATTGCCCATCGTCGCTCCGTTCGCGCCTAGGTTCTCAAGTGTCTGCTTGGCATCCTGAAGGCGGAGATACAGAAACTCTCGGCTTGCCTCGTTCTTCGGAACCAGAGCGTTGATTTGCTGATTTGTCTGGCAGTCTTCTGTCGCAATGGAGACAACGCCAATCGTTCCGATGCAGCTGACGAAAATCGCGCCTGCGGGCAGCGTCTTGTTGGCCTGTGATGCTGCCCCGGCCACCGAGAGCCTTTCACTCGTACCGAGAATGAATAGGTTGCCATGCATGTCCGGTGTCTTCACAAACGGAACGTCATCGCCGAAAAAGTCAGAATTGGCCTTGCTCGGCGTTTTACCGGTGATGACCTTTCCGAAGTGCTGGATTGGCATCAACTCCCACCCCTCCGGAATCTCCCCCAGCGGCGACGCGACACGCGGATGGTTCTCGTGGCCGGGGAAGCGGAAGTGGACGAACCACTCGCGGTAGAGGGCGCGGGCCATCGTCTCCAGGATCTTGATGCGCCGCTGGCTGTTTTCGATCAGGTCGTCGTAGGCGGAGAGGATGCTGGCGATTCGGCGTTGGATAGGGAGGGGGGGGCATGCAATAGGCGAATTAAGAATGGCCTCGGTTGACAGATTGACTTGAACACCACTGTTTGCATGTGAGCGCAACCAGCCAATGTAGGCCGGGCTGTTTGAGTAGTAGTAGAGGAAGTGCTGATCTAGTGCTTCAGGCTTCCTGACTGTGATTCGCCCTACCCGTTGATTGACCAGATACCGACCGCTTACGGGCATTCTTGCTGTATGACCAAGCAAGGCAACATTCGCCTTCATGTCGGTCATGCACATCAGGATATCTCCTTTGTTTAGGAGAAACCGTCGAAGTGTTGCTGCTTGCTCAGCGGCAACAAGGGCCTTTTTGCCATCGGGGTTAAACCCGCCGCCTTTCCGAATATTACCCATTCGGAAAATCTCAAAAGCACCATCTCCTTCCCCTACGTAATCGCTGTTCTTGAACGGATATCCGTTTTGAAAGTGACATACCTCTGACAGCTGAGCTATCGGCCACTGAGTTCTCATGGTCAACCCCCTAAAATTCCTGCTACATTCGCGGCAATGGCCCACTCTAGCTCCCGCAGCCTCAAATTAAGCATCGGCAGCTTCATTCTTTTTCCCCCTTCTTTTTGGTTCTTGGCATTGGCAGCTGCTTGACAGTCTCATCAAAGTCACCGCCTGCCAGATCAGCTTGGTTGATCCGCGCCGCATGATACTTTTCGTACTCCGACTCGGCAATCTCCTTGGCAAGGTCGTGGGACACCTTACCGGAACGGGTCAGCACAGCGCGATCATTCAGTGTCAAGAATCCATGCAGTTTCGTGATCCAGTCTTGCATCGACATCGGTACACGTCGCAGGGCCTGGCCCTCAGCGAAAACGAGATATTGCTCGACCAGATTATTTAAAGCAGCGAGTTCTTCCTCATTAAGGTAATTCTTGGCGATGCTGACATCCTGCTTGCGAACTTTGACGCCGCGCCAGTTGGTGAGCCCCATGTTGGGCTTGTTGCAATCGGCGCGCGAACGGATGATTTCGGCCGCTGTTTGTCCTGTCACGGCCCAGTGCATTTTGTTCTGTACCGTCTTGAAGAATTCGAGGCTCTCTGGCTGGGTGGGATCGTAATCAATACTGGTCGCATAAATGTCAGTGATCTTCTGATAAAAGCGACGTTCAGACGTGCGGATATCCTGGATCCGTCGCAGTAGCTCTTCAAAGTAATCGAACGGCTGATCAGGATTCTTGAGGCGCTCATCATCCAGGACAAACCCCTTGACAATGTACTCCCGTAGTTTTTGGGTGGCCCAGATGCGGAAGCGTGTGGCGATGCCACTTTTGACGCGATAACCAACGCAGATGATTGCATCGAGACTGTAGAGCTTGGTACGATATCGCTTGCCATC
>JBKDTB010000261.1:0-2791 GCA_046340515.1 Cyanobacteriota bacterium
TCCGCTGCTGGTGCTGGTGGATACGCAGGTGGTGGCCCGCGCCCCGAAGCGCCAGCTGGTGGGAGGGCTGGGCGATGCCCTGTCCACCTGGTTTGAGGCCCGCAGCGTGCGCCAGAGCTGCAGCCACAACATGGTGGGAGGCCTGCCCAGCAGCACCAGCACCGCCTTGGCCAAGCTCTGCTGTGACATCTTGCTGGCCGATGGACCGGCAGCCTGCGCAGCGGTGGAGGCCGGTGTCCCCACCCCAGCGTTGGAACGGGTGGTGGAGGCCAACAACTTGCTGTCTGGCCTGGGCTTCGAGAGCGGCGGCCTGGCGGTGGCCCATGCCGTCCACAACGGCATCACCGAGATTCCCGGCAGCCACGATTACATCCATGGCGAGAAGGTGGCTTTTGGGCTGCTCACCCAGTTGGTGCTGGAAGGCCAACCGCAATCTGAGATCAACGAGATCCTGCACTACCAAAAGGCGGTGGGGTTGCCGATCACCTTGGCCCAAGTGGGTGTCGAAGCCAACAATGACGACCAGCTGCAACGCATCGCCGCCCGCAGCGTCATCCCCGGCGAATCGAGCCATAACGAACCCTTCCTCGTGACCGCCGAAGCGTTGGTGGCCGCCCTGAAGGCAGCCGACCAGCTGGGGCGGAAGTTGGGGTGAGGACCACGCCACCAGCGGATGGTGGGGCGGGGCAGGGGCCTGATCAGAGGCCAGATCCCTGGCCTGTCAGCCTAAAATGACATATTGACTTCGCTTGTAATGAGTCTCTCCTGAGGTATGGGAGTCTTGGCGCCTTAAGGCCTCTGGGAGGGGATTTTATGAGTCAGAAAGCGAGGCCTTGGGCGTCTGGCGCGGATTCGCTTAAATGCAGCGTTATGCAGGTATGCATCAGAGTTGGAAGCAGAGGAGTAAAGTAGAATTGACCTGATCCAAGCCTGAGGAGCCTGATCGTGGACAACGAAATAGAGTATCGCTGGCTCCAGTTCGAAAAGCTGATTGATCTGCATAAGTTCTATTTTGAGAACCTGATTAAAGCTGCTTCATTCTCGTTCGGCATCATTGGAGCGATTCTTACTTATGTTCTTAGCGCCAAGGCGAGCCCGCATGTTTTTCGGCTGGCTCTTTCACTCCCTTTTTTGCTAAGCATTGGATCTTTTCTGATGTTTGCTTTTGGAGCGTGGAAGACTTGGGATTTGCACAAATCGATCATGAATCATAAGAAACGGCTTTCGCTGAATTGGCGGCCCCATGCCGAGACCCTGGTGTTTATGTCAATCTTATTTGCTCTTCTGTTCCTGATTGTGACCATGGGTTTGGGGGTATTGATCCTCCATCCTGCACTCACTCAGAAATAAACTCAGGATCTGCTTCCATTTGACAGCATAACAATGCCATCCATCAGCCCTGCCAGAATAGGATTGTTGCTGATCCGTTTGATCCCTGCTGGTTCGTGAGAGCAGTCTTATGAGTTTTGTGATCCGTCAAGCCACAAGTGACGATATTGAAACCATGGCCAGTATCTATAACGAGGCGATTCTCGAGGGTGGGTTCACGGGCGATATTGAGCCCGTTACGCTTGAAAGCAGAGAGTCTTGGTTTTCGGATCACATCAATCCATATCGAGTCTTTGTCATTCAAGTCCAGGACGCTGTCGTTGGTTATATTTCAATCTCTCCTTATAGAAAAGGAAGGCAAGCGTTTGGAAACACCTGCGAGATCTCGTACTACTTATTCAGCCACGCTCGCGGAAAGGGGCTTGGAAAAAGATTGCTCGGTCATGCCATTGATTACGCACAGACAGCAGGATTTAGGGTTGTCGTCGCACTTTTGCTTGCCTGCAATGATCGAAGCATCAGGCTTTTGAAGAGTTTTGGATTTTCCGAGTCTGGCAGGATTCCTGAGGCGGCGTGTATCGGAACTGAACTGGTGGATCACCTGTATATGTCACTTCAAGTCAAGGATCAAAAAATCACCTGACAGCTTCATCGGCTGGACGTCAAAATTGCCAACAACAGTATGGCTATCCTCCCTGGCTATTGGCACGGCTTGTGTTAAAGATCCTCTGAAAAACCGCCATTTTGTTAGTTCTGGCCCTCGCCAGCCCTTGCAACATCTTGTCCAGATGGAGCGTGTCACGGGTTGTCCAGGGCTTCCTTGATCGTTGCTCCGCCCACCCCCTCCCGCTTCACCGTCTTCCAACCCTCCCCGCCGCCGAATCCAGCAGTACGTCCACCAGGTGGTCGTCGAGCCGGTTCCCCCATCCACATCCAGCAGCCGGTGGTTGGCCTTCGCCAGCCGGCCCGGCTCAAAGGCCCGCAGACCCTCCCTCAGGGCCTCGTCGATGTCGATCATGCCGCCGAGGCGATCCTCCCTGACTCCCCCCGGCGGCACCTCCACCATCGGCACTGTCGCACCTCCACCGCCAGGCTTTCGCCCCGCTCCCGCCGCTCCCGCCACCCGCACCCCTCGCCGCTCTGCAGCACGCGCTCCTCCGGCGAGCTGTTGGTTGGATCGCTGCCACCACCGCGATCTCCCGCAGCAGGTCAACGGCGCTCCACCAGTCCTCGCCTGTTGGAACAGACACAGGCGCAACGCCCCTCCATGATCAGACGGTCTCCGCTGGCCTGTCATGCAGATCGTCGACGCCTTGATCGCAGCCCTGTGGCAGCGCGACGTGCGGCGGGTCTATGGCGTTCCCGGTGATTACGTCCTCGGTTTGTTTGCCGCCCTCCAGGCCTCGCCGATCGATCTGATCTGCACCGCCGGGGAGGAGGGGGCCGGCTTTGCCGCCGATGC
>JBKDTB010000262.1:0-14654 GCA_046340515.1 Cyanobacteriota bacterium
TCCGATCGTGGTTGGGGAGAGCATCGACCTGACCGTGGCCTTTCGCGCCTCCCGCTACGACAAGGGCGACGCGGACTACATCAACTGCCCCATGGATCGGGAGGGCTACCAGCGGTTCCGGGAGGCGTTGCTGGCGGCGGAGCAGGCCCCCCTCAAAGACTTTGAGCAGGACAGCGCCACCTTCTTCGAGGGCTGCCTGCCGATCGAGGAGTTGGCCCGACGCGGGGAGGACACCATGCGCTACGGCCCCCTCAAACCCATCGGCCTCTGGGATCCCCGCTGGGGCGACCTGCACGATCGGGAGGTGCGACGCGCTCGGCGGGCCCATGCGGTGGTGCAGCTCCGCCAGGAAGACCGGGATGGTCACCTGTGGAACCTGGTGGGGTTCCAGACAAACCTGCGCTGGGGGGAGCAGGCGCGGGTGTTTCGCTTGATTCCCGGGCTGGAGCAGGCGGAATTCGTGCGTTATGGCGTGATGCACCGCAACACCTTTCTCGAATCGCCCCGCCTCCTGGATCCCACCCTTCAGTTCCGGCGCCGGCCCACCCTCCTGGCCGCTGGCCAAATCACCGGCACCGAGGGTTATGGGGCGGCGGTGGCGGGGGGCTGGCTGGCGGGCACCAACGCGGCCCGCCTCGCCCTTGGCCTGGCCCCCCTCACCTTGCCATCCACCACCATGGCCGGAGCCCTGCTGCACTTCATCAGCGAAGCGGTCGGCCACAAGGGGGGCTTTCAGCCGATGCCGCCCAATTTCGGCCTGTTGCCCGAGCTGCCCGAGCGCATCCGGGAGAAGCGGCTGCGCTCTGGGGCCTATCGGGATCGGGCGCTGGGGGATCTGGAGGCGCTGAAGGAGCAAGCCGCGCTGGTGACCATGCCCTGCGGGGGCTGAAAAGCAGGATTCGGTCCAGACGCCGCGCTCCGGAACAATCCCGTCGGATCGGGCCAGGGGGGAGGGAGGCGCCAGTGACCAGCGGCCAAGGCTGGTTCAGCTAGATCCAAAGAATCAAAAGCGCCAGTAAATCATGTAGCGAGCACGACCAAAGCTTGTCAGTGGGTTCCTCCATGCCATGAAGAAAGGTGAATCATCGGTAGGTCCCCATGGCCATGACTTGACGATCCAAACAGGCTTCATAGTCTGCAGTTGACCCTCAAAAGCGCTTCCGTCATGTCAGCCTGTCGTCAATCCTCAGGCACGGATTCCGCGGGGCCAGAACAGCCTCGCTCCTGTTGTCCATCCGCCCTCAAGAGCCTGACCCTGGCAACTTTCGCCGGGATGGCCACCCTTGTCAGCGGAGTGCCACCCGCCTCAGCAACCATCACCATCACCGCAGAGCAGGTGGGTGCGGATGTGGTCGTGCAGTCCTCGGGCTCCCTCGACTTCTCAACCTTCTACCATGAAGATGTTGGCTCGATCTCCCCTCCAGGACTGCCATCGCCGCCGGTGAGCTTCCTCTCTACAGGCGAACTGTTCGGAAGTCCGACCATTGATCTCCTCTCAACCGGCGGGGCCCCTGTCCCGATCTCCTCGCTGAAACGCTTCCGCGTCTACGGGTTTGGCGATGGTCCGGCGCTGACCGGCATGACCACCTCTCATGTGGTGGCAGGCGGTCAGATCGGAGATCCCTTTGGCATCCACACCCTGACCCTTGGCGATCTGATCTTCTACACACCCAGTACATTTGATCCCACTTCCTCTCCGATCTTGAGCTATAGCGGCACCAACCAATTCACCATGGCCAACACTTCGCTGGCCATGGTGGGTCTCACGCCTGGCAGCCGCACCTGGTCGGGAGGTGGCGTGGATTTTGTTCGCTTGAACGTGGCGCCGGGCCCCTTGCCACTGCTTGGGGTCTCCAGCGGTTGGTTCTGGGTCCGACGCCTGCGCCAGCGCACGGTGGCCGCCAGGACGCCGCAGCCGTAGACCCCCGGTCGCCTGCCATCCGCTCAGGCCTGCTGTCTGCTCGCTCCTTTTGGGGGGAACGGCGCCACCCTCCACGAGGGCTGCCATCCCGTGGAGGAGCTGGCTCGGCGCTGGTTGTCCTCCAGGCGCCAGCGCCCAGCCTGGCTGGCGGCGCTGGAGGTCAAAGCATCCATGTGGCGCGCACGGCCAGGACCCGGGAGCTGGCGCGCTCCGGGGCCAGGGCGGCACCCAGAACGTCTAAAGTTTATTTGCTGATTTGAAAGATATTGATTTCCATCAAAGTTAAAGCGGGGAAATTCGCCGACCGTCAACAAGATCTTATCCCCCGGAAATGATTGCGTATAGCCGAGCTAAAGAAAGATGTCCTGGTCAAAGGGATAATCATTGATCGCGGTGATCAAGCCCGGGTTGGTGGACAACCTCTTGGGCGGTCGGCCCGCTTGCAAACCGTGACGCCAAACAGGCCATCTGCACCGATCCCTCCCCAAACCGCCCGGCGTGAACTGCCCCGCCAGCGGCTGAGCGAGGGCCGCGGGCGCCCACCACACCCAGAGGGCAACGAGGGACGGGCCAGGCCGCGCACGGCCCGGGGCGGCCCGCACACGCACCCCCTGGCCTGAGGTGTGTCCCATTCCCGCAGACCCTTCGGGCATCGAACCTCAGGGGCGGCGAGCAGGGCCATGGGGCGGAGGGCGATCCGGACCCGGTGGCTCCAGGGGCCTCCCGATTCCTAGGGTTCCGGGGTTGCCCCCCCCGGTTTTGAGCGCCACCGCCCCTCCCTCCCCCCGGGCCCCGCGCTCGCCGGGATCACCGCCCACCGACGCCACCGGCCAGACCTGGGATGTGGTGGTGATCGGGGCGGGCATCGGTGGCCTGGTCACCGCCAGCCAACTGGCCGCCAAGGGGGCCCGGGTGCTCGTGCTGGAGCGCTACCTGATCCCCGGCGGCAGTGGCGGGAGCTTTCGGCGGGCGGGCTACACGTTTGATGTCGGCGCCTCGATGATCTTCGGCTTCGGGGAGCGGGGCCACACCAACCTGCTCACCCGCGCCCTGGCGGATGTGGGCCAGCGTTGTGAGACCGTGCCCGATCCCGTTCAGCTGGCCTACCACCTGCCCGATGGTCTGGAGGTGGAAGTGGACCGCGACTCCACCACCTTCATCGCCCGCCTCACGGCCCTGTTTCCCCACGAGGCCAAGGGCATCCGCGCCTTCTACGACACCTGCTGGCAGGTGTTCCGCTGCCTGGATGCCATGCCGCTCCTGTCGTTGGAGGATCCGGCCTACCTGGTGAAGGTGTTTGCGCGGGCGCCCCTGGCCTGCCTCGGACTCGCCCGCTGGCTGCCGGTGAATGCGGGCGATGTGGCCCGCCGCCACATCCACGATCCCGCCCTGCTGCGCTTCATCGACATGGAGTGCTTCTGTTGGAGCGTCATGCCCGCCGATCGCACGCCGATGATCAACGCCGGCATGGTGTTCTCCGATCGTCATGCGGGAGGCAGCAACTACCCCAGGGGCGGCGTGGGGGTGATCGCCGAGAAACTGGTGGCGGGGCTGGAGCGCCATGGGGGCGCCATCCGCTACCGCGCCCGTGTCACCGACGTGCTGATCACGAACGGTCGGGCTGAGGGCGTGCGGTTGGCCAGTGGTGAGGAGATCCGCGCCCGGCGTGTCGTCAGCAACGCCACCCGCTGGGACACCTTCGCCGACTCCGACGGCTCCGGGGGGGACGCGGTGTCGGCCCATCCCCTCGTGGACCTCGCCCACACCCCGGCGGCGGAACGCACCTGGCGACGGCGCTACAAGCCCTCCCTGTCGTTCCTCTCCCTCCACCTGGGCATCGACGCGGCGGTGGTGCCCCCCGACCTGGCCTGCCATCACCTCCTTCTGGAGCGGTGGGAGGACATGGAGAGCGAACAGGGCACGGTGTTTGTGTCCCTCCCCACCCTGCTGGATCCCTCCCTGGCCCCCGCCGGCCACCACATCCTCCACACCTTCACCCCCAGCGCCATGGCCCGCTGGCAAGGGCTGTCGCCCACCGACTACCGGGCAGCGAAGGAGGCGGCCGCCCAGCGCCTGATCCACCGCCTGGAGGCCACCCTTCTGCCGGGTCTGTCCGCCGCCATCCGCCATCGGGAGGTGGGCACTCCCCGCAGCCACCGGCGCTTCCTCGGCCGCATCGGCGGCACCTATGGTCCGATCCCCGCCCGGCGCCTGCCCGGCCTGCTGCCGATGCCCTTCAACCGCACAGGCCTGCCCGGGCTCTATTGCGTCGGCGATTCCTGCTTTCCCGGCCAGGGGCTCAACGCGGTGGCCTTCAGTGGCTTCGCCTGCGCCCACCGGATCGGCGCCGACCTGGGCCTCAACCCCTGGTCACTGCCGGATTGAACCGGCGGCGGACCCCTGACTGCCGGATTGAGCCGGCGGCGGACTCCATTCCGCCCAGCCCCAGGGCCCGGGCGGTCGCCACCGCCATCCAAATCCCCATCGGAAACACCTCCGTGACGTTCAGCGTGAAGCTGAGGAGCAGCAACACCCCCCAGAACGGTCGCAGGAGGGGATCGCGCCAAGCGCACCAGGCCAGCAGCCCGTAGAACGCCCCCAGGGCCACCAGACCCCCCTGGCCCGCAAGCAGCAGGGGCTGCCCCTCCGCCGAGGGCCCCCTCCCCTTGACCCAAGACAGGCTCGCCTGCGGCAGCTCGCGCACGGGATGGCGCAGGGCCACGGCCAGGCGGGGGTTCAGCGAGCTGGCCAGGCCATGGCCCAGCCAGCGCTCCGTCGCCGGCCGCGGTGTCGTCCACCAGACCCGGAACCCCTCCGCCCGGCCCAGGGGGGATCCGTAGAGCCGCGGACGTCCCAGCCAGGACGGCAACACCAGCGCCAACACCAGCAAAAGAGCGACGACAGCCAGGGGACGCCCGCGTCGGGGCAGGCGGCCCAGGGCCAGGCCCCCCCCCAGCAGGGTCAACGCCACCACCCCGGCCCCGGCGCGGGCCAGGAGGGCCATCGCCAGGGCGAGCAGCAGCAGGGGCCACCGCTGCCATGGCCGTCGCGACACGGACACGCAAAGGGCCACGCTGAGGGCCAGCAGTCCCCCCAGGCTGTTGGGCTGGTTCATCAGTCCCACCAGGCGCGTGGGCAGCCAGGGGCTGGTGGCGCCGCCAAAGGGCAGGGGGAGCCCGCGCATGGCCTCCAGCACCAGGACAGGGCCCTGGAGGAGCACCAGGGCGGCGGCGCCATCCGCCAGTCGTTGCCAGCGGCGGGGCGTGGTGAGCCAGCCCGCCAGGGCCGCCAGGGGAATCCACAACGACCCCAGCCCGGCCGCCAGGGTGTCCAGGGATCCCTCCCGCGGCAGGCTGATCCAGGCCGAAAGGAGGGTGGACAGGAGCAAGGGCGAAAGGGGCAGGAGGGCGTGCGGATCGGGCGCCGGCTGCCAGCGGGCGGCCACCAGAACCGCCGACCCCAGAAGCAGAAGAGGCAGGGCGATGTGCCGCAAGAGCTTCAGGCTCCGCTCAACGGGAGGAACGCTGTAGAGACGCTGGACGCTGAACCGCTCGAACCGGGGCGGCGGGCCCGGGGCGACAAGGCGGTGGGGGCGGCAGGTGGCGGGCAGCCACCAGGGGGGCGGGGCCGGGGAGCAGAACAGGGCCCCGTCCCGGACGTGGGCCGCCGGGTCGAAAAGCCCGACCCGCCGCGCCCAGAAGGGCAGGCCATTGAGCGCCAGGGCCACCGCCAGCAGCGCCGCCAGGAGCCCTGCGGCTTGATCGAGGCGCCGCTCCCGCCGCTCATCCATGGCGTCCCCCCCTGCGCTGGCGCACCAGGGACCAGCCGGCCAGGGCGGCGGCGGGCAGGCCGCTGAGCCAGGCCCCCCGCAGGGCCACCAGGCGGGCGGCATGGCCGGAACGGTGCGGGATCTGCCAGTCGCGGGCCCACCACCCCAGGCGCACGGCCAACACGGCCAGGGCCGCCGCCCCCAGGCACAGGGCCAACACCCCCGCGGCGGTGAGGGCCATCACGCGGAGGGTGCCCCGCGGCCCCGCCGGCGGGGTCGGCCCCAGGGCCGCACCAGCCCCCAACGCCACCGCCATCACCCCTCCCCATCGGGTGCCCCAACCCAGCAGCTCCTCGGGCTCCAGGGGCTGATCCACGCTGAGTGGCGCCAAGACCAGGGCCAGGAGCCCGGCCACCAACAGGGCGCCGCCCAGGCCCAGGGCCGCCGCGGCCAGGGCGGACCAGAGGCGCGGCGCCGGGCTCATCGGATCCGCCAGGGGCCCCGGAGGAAGGGGCCGGCGGCGGCGGTGGCGGGATCCCGATCGAGGACCATCCAGGGGGGCCCGACCGGACCGAGGGCCACCGGCCGGACACCGATCGCCGCGACCACGGCGGGGTGCCGTTCCGCGTCGCGCCAGCGGGCGGGAGTGAGGCGCAGGAAGCGGTTGTCGCGCCACTGGATTTGCGCGGCCCGGTCCAGGCCCTCCAGGGGAGGGGCGAGGGTGGCGAAGCCGTTGGCGTCAATGGTCATGTCCCGCACGGGGGAATCCGCCTGGCCAAAGGCGATCCGCCAGCCCACAAAACCATTCTCCCGCAGGCTCACGCTCCGGCTCGGGCCTCCCATGAGTTTGATCAGGGCGCCGGCCGCCGACGGTGCGCTGGACGGACACTGCAACACCGTGTTGCGGAGCAGGAGCACCGGTCCCGCCGTCACCGGACTCGGCGCCAGGGCGACGAACGGATTGACGATCAGGTTGTCGCTCACGCTGAGGTGGCGGGCGGGGCCATCGAATTCAAAGGCGTCATCGGTGGTCTCCACGATCAGGTTGTGGTTGGCGCGATTGCTTCCCCCCGTCGGTGAGAGCTTGATGCCGTCACCGGCCTGGAAGATCCCGTTCCGCTCCACCACGATGTCCCGGCCGTGCAACCAGACCAGGGAGCAGTTCGAATAGGAATACACCTCCTTCCAGCTCAACCAGCCGTGGCGGCGCCATTCAAAGAGCGGCCGACAGGTGCTGAAGTTGCGGCGCACCGTGATCCGACTCGGGGTCTGGAGGGAGGGGTTGTCATTGATCGCCACGTCCGCGTCCGCAAAGTGGTTGCCCTCCAGGAGCACATCGTGGGTGTTCCAGAGCTGAATCGCCGCCATCACGGCGAAGTCGAAGCGCAGATCCCGCACCACCACATGGGGCGCTTCGATCCAGAGGCTGGCCACCTGATGGCCGCCGGAGGACAGGCGCCGGGGCATGGGCCGCCGCACCTGGAGCCCCTCCAGCCGCGGCCGCTGCCCATCCGGCAGGCAGAGCCACAGGCGGTTGGCGGTGGAGGCAAAGGCGGGCCAGGCGCCGGGTCGGCCGCAGATCCGCCGCAGTTGGGCGAGGGAGCGGCTGCGGTAGGCCGCAACGCCCCGCCAGCGCAGGCCGTCCACACGCCAGGCCACAGGGGTGGTCCAGAGGGTGCCGCCCAGGGGCTGCCAGCGCCAGGCCGCCATCACCCCGGGCTCCGCCGCGCCGCTGATCACCGCCTTGCCCGGCAGGGCGGCGCGCAGCACCAGGGGCCGGCCGGGACGCCCCCCGCGCCGCAGGTGGACCGATTCCCGCCAGACGCCTGGCCAGAGGAGGATGGTGGTTCCGGGTTCGGCCAGGTCGGCCGCCCGTTGGAGGCTGCGCACGGCAAGGCGCCGCGACGCGCCGGAGAAGCCATCCCATCCCTCGGGAGCCACATGCACCACGCCGCGGATTGGCGCCCCGCCGGGAACGCCGAGATAGTGGAGGGTGCTGATCAGGGCCAGGGCCGTGGCCGCCAGCCCGCCGGGGCCCGGCCACCAGCCCGCCCGGCGAGGCCGTGGCGGAGACGGGATGGAGTCGATGGCGGGCAGACGGTTGGACGTGATGGGTCCCATCCAGGCATCCCTTCAGCCTGAGCCACCGGCGGTCGAAGAAGGCCGGTGGTTGGGGAGGGCCAGCCACCAGGGCAACCATGTGATCTGCGGCCCCAGCATCCCCTGTGGGGGTGGCCCCGTGCCCGAAACCGAACCTGCTTGTGGCGAATGGCGTGCGGTCCGATGGTGGCCAAACCCATTCGATGGGACCAGGCCATCGGCAAGATTCAGAGGGAGTGGTGGAGCGCTGGGGCGGATCGCGTTACAAGCGCATACAGAAAGGAAGGGTTCGTCACATCAGATGGTGTCGCACACAACACCACCCCCGGGGCAGGGGCTCAAGGATGTTGCTCCAAGCGGAGCACGCCGTGAGTCTTCCTTCCACCCCCCAGGGTCCACCGTACCCCTTCACCGCTTGGTCCTCCCATGGGCTCTCTCGCCGCGACTATCGCTTGATTGATTGCCTGCAGCAACCCCATCCCCAACTGGATGGCCTCTATGAAAGTGTTGATGAGGCCATGGCGGATGCCATCGGCTGGCTGGAGAGCATGGGCCCCGGGGCCGGAGAGACCACCATCGGCCTGGAGGTGAGCACCCCCTGCGGGAGCTGGCGCACCATTCGTCAGCCCAATCTCCTGCTCTGCCCCCTCCCGCCCGAACGCCCCAATTCTTGATCCCAAGCCCGGCCAACTCCCCCGTCGCCAGGGGCGGTGACGCCCTCAGAATTTGCTCTCGCTCCAGGGATAACAGTTGGGAACAAAGAACTGCTCGCTGAGGGGGGGACGTTTGTAATGGCCACCGCTCCTGCGGGGGTGGAGCTTGATCGGTTCGGGCGTCATGTCTTCATAGGGCACTTTGCCGAGCAGGTGACGGATGCAGTTCAAGCGGGCCCGACGTTTGTCATCCGCCTCCACCGTGAACCAGGGGGCCTCGGGAATGTTGGTGTGGGCAAACATCTCATCCTTGGCCTTGGAGAAATCCACCCAGCGATCACGGGATTCCAGATCCATGGGGCTCAGCTTCCAACGGCGGGCCGGATCCTGGATGCGGGAGTGAAAGCGGGCTTCCTGCTCCTCATCACTGACGGACAACCAGTATTTGATCACCGTGATGCCACTGCGCACGAGCATGCGCTCAAATTCCGGGCAGGACAACATGAATTCCTGCACCTGATGTTTCGTGCAAAAACCCATCACCTTTTCCACCCCTGCACGGTTATACCAGCTGCGGTCAAACAAGACGATCTCTCCTGCCGCTGGCAGGTGGGACGCGTAGCGCTGGAAATACCACTGGCTGGCTTCCCGTTCTGTGGGGGTGCCCAGGGCCACCACGTGGCATCCCCTGGGGTTGAGAGGTTCCGTGATGCGTTTGATTGTGCCCCCTTTGCCTGCGGCATCACGCCCCTCAAAGATCACCAGCAGGCGATAGCCAACATGTTTGATCCAGTACTGCATTTTGACGAGCTCGACCTGCAGGCGCCCCAATTCCTTTTCGTAAAACTTGCGCTCGAGTTTCGGCGGCCGGCCCTCCGACTGGGCACTGAGCTCATCCAAGATCGGTGAGGGTCGATAGCTCTCTTCCCGGCGGCCCTCAACGGAATCGCCCCCGTTGGCTCCCTCCCCGGCCCCCGCGACGTCTGGCCCTGTCTCCCCTTCCCGAGGGCGACCGTCAGGGGCCTCGCCAGCGAGGGGGTGGGCACCGAGAGGGGTGGAGGCGTGAGCGTGGGGCTTGTCTTTCTTTTTGGACATGCGACCTCGGGCAGGCGTATGGACACCCCTAGAACCCCGGAGCGCACCCCGCTGGCCTGGTCGTTACACACAGATGCAATGTCTGGCCAAATCTGTAATGGATCACGAATGGGATCGCCCTCTTCAAATCAGAGGGCAGAATGCGGGAACAACGGCCAGAGCCATTCCCTCTCCATGACCACCACAGAGCGCTTTGCCAACCAGGGCCTGCCCGGGGCAGCAACGCCGATTGCCGACCTGGAGCAGGAGCTGGCCCTCACCGACGCCTGGTGGCGGGCGGCCAATTATTTGGCCGTGGGCATGATCTATCTGCAGGCCAATCCGCTTCTGCGGGAACCCCTGCATCCGGAGCACATCAAGAATCGTCTCCTCGGCCATTGGGGTTCCAGTCCAGGACAGGCCTTCCTCTGGGCCCACGCCAACCGGGTGATCCGTCACCACGATCTGGACATGATCTACCTCTCCGGGCCCGGCCACGGCGCTCCAGGGGTCTTGGCGCCCACCTACCTCGACGGCTCCTACAGCGAGATCTATCCCGACAAGAGCCAGGACAGCGACGGGATGGCGCGCTTCTTCAAGCAGTTCTCCTTTCCCGGCCACATCGGCTCCCACTGCACACCGGAAACACCCGGCTCGATCCATGAGGGGGGCGAGCTGGGCTACGTGCTCTCCCATGCCTGCGGCGCGGTGTTCGACAACCCCGATCTGATCGCCCTGGCCTGCGTCGGCGACGGCGAGGCGGAAACCGGCCCCCTGGCCACCTCCTGGCACATCAACAAGTTCCTCAACCCCATCGTCGACGGCAGCGTGTTGCCGGTGCTCCACCTCAACGGCTACAAGATTTCCAACCCCACCCTGCTGGCCCGCATCCCCCACGAGGAGCTGGCCCAGTTGCTGCGGGGCTGCGGCTGGGAGCCGATCTTCGTGGAGGGGAGCGATCCGATGCCGATGCATCGCGCCATGGCCTCCGCCATGGACGCCGCCATCGGCCGCATCCTGACGATCCGCCGCGACGCCCGCGCCAGCGGCCGGGCGGAGCGCCCCCACTGGCCGATGATCGTGCTGCGCTCCCCCAAAGGCTGGACCGGTCCCAAAGCGGTGGGCGAGAACAAGGTGGAGGGGTTCTGGCGCTCCCACCAGGTGCCCCTCACCGCGCCCAACAAGGACCTGGAGCAACTGCGACTCCTGGAGGACTGGCTCAAGAGCTACCGCCCCTGGGAGCTGTTCGACGCCAACGGCACCCTGATCCCCGAGCTGCGCCAGCTCTCGCCGATCGGCCCGCGGCGGATGGGCTCCAACCCCCATGCCAATGGCGGCCTGTTGCGCCGCCCCCTGCAGCTCCCCCCCCTGGAGCCCTACGCCCTGCCCGTGGAGGCCCCCGGCGCCACGGAGGAGTCGAACACCTTCCCCCTGGGCGAGCTGCTGCGCGATGCCATCGGCCTCAACCCCCACAATCTGCGGGTGTTCGGCCCGGATGAAACGGCCTCCAATCGCCTGCAGGCCATCTATGCGCAGACGAAAAAGGTGTGGATGGAAGAGTTTCTGCCGGAGGATCTCAACGGCAGTGAGCTGAGTCGCGACGGCCGGGTGGTGGAGATGCTGAGCGAACACACCCTGGTGGGGATGATGGAGGGCTATCTGCTCACGGGCCGCTATGGCTTCTTCCACACCTATGAGGCCTTTGCCCATGTGATTGCCTCCATGTTCAACCAGCACGCCAAATGGCTGGAGTCGTGCAATCTGCACGCCCCCTGGCGGGCCCCCATCGGCCCCTGGACCTGCCTGATCAGCTCCACGGTCTGGCGGCAGGATCACAATGGTTTCACCCATCAGGATCCCGGCTTCATCGACCTGGCCGGCAACAAGAGCGGCGATGTGGTGCGCGTCTATCTCCCCCCCGATGCCAACACCCTGCTGGCGGTGGCGGAGGAGGCGCTGGTGGAAACAAATGTGAGCAACATCATCGTTTCCGACAAGCAGAAACATCTGCAGTATCTCAGCCTGGAGCAGGCCCGCTGCCATGTCGAGAAGGGCATCGGCCTGTGGGGATGGGCCAGCAACGATGATCAGGGCACCCAGATGGATGAGCCGGATGTGGTGATGGCCTGCGCGGGCGACATCCCCACCAAGGAGGTGTTGGCGGCAGTGGAGATCTTGCGCCAGGCGATTCCCACCCTCAAGATTCGGGTGCTGAATGTGGTGAAGCTCTTTGCCCTCACCCGCCCCGAAGACCATCCCCACGGGCTCAGCGACAGCGATTTCGACAGCCTCTTCACCACCGATCGGCCGGTGATCTTCAACTTCCACGGCTATCCATGGCTGATCCATCGCCTCACCTATCACCGCACCAACCACGCCAACATCCATGTGCGCGGCTACAAGGAAAAGGGCAACATCAACACGCCGTTGGAGTTGGCGATGAACAATCAGATTGATCGCTTCAACCTCGTCATCGACGTCATTGATCGCGTGCCCAGCCTCGGCTACCGCGCCGCCCATCTCAAGGAGCGGATGAAGGAGGCCATCCTCAGCCACCGCGCCTATGCCCACGCCCACGGCATGGATGCGCCGGACATCACCGACTGGCGCTGGACCCCTCGGGCCCACACCTCCCCATGAGGGGTGCCGCCGCCCCCTTGATCCTGGTGATCAACAGCGGCAGCTCCAGCCTGAAGGCCCAGCTGCTCGCCCCGGACGACCAGCCCCTGTGGAAGGGCCAAACCGACTGGCATCCCGCCGATCCATCCCCGGAGGGGGCTTTGGCGGCGGCGGTGGACACGTTGCGGGTTTGGTTGCGGCCCGCCCTGGCGCCCTGGAGCGATCAGCTGGCGCTGGTGGGCCATCGGGTGGTGCATGGCGGCACGGCCTTCACGGTCCCCACCCGCCTGACCGCCGACGTGCGCCAGCGCCTGGCGGCCCTGGTGCCCCTGGCGCCCCTCCACAACGGTCCCGCCCTGGCCGTGATGGACGCCCTCCGCCACTGGCGACCCGCCCTGCCCCAGTGGGCCTGCTTCGACACCGCCTTTCACCACACCCTGCCCCCCGAGGCCTTCACCTACGCCCTCCCGGAGGAGTGGCGCGCCCGTGGATTGCGCCGCTTCGGCTTCCATGGGCTCAACCATCAGCACGTGGCCGAGGTGGTGCGGGCGCCGCGGCTGATCAGTTGCCATCTCGGTGCCGGCTGTTCTCTCTGCGCCATTCGCCAGGGGCGCAGCGTGGCCACCACGATGGGCTTCACGCCGCTGGAGGGGTTGGTGATGGCGACCCGCAGCGGATCGGTGGATCCGGGGCTGTTGCTCCATCTCCTGCGCGAAGGAGTCGCCCCGGAAGAGCTCGATGGGGCCTTGCATCAGCGCAGCGGCCTGCTGGCCCTCTCCGATGGGCTGAGCGGCAGCATGAAAGAGCTGCGGGCGGCGGCGGCGGCGGGCCACACCGCGGCGATGTTGGCGATCGCGGTGTTCCGCCAATCGTTGCTCCAGGGCATCGGCGCCATGGCGGCCTGCCTGGGGGGCGTCGACGTGATCGCCCTCACCGGCGGCATCGGCGCGCATGACGCCGCCCTGCGGGAGGAGTTGGGCGAGGCCCTCTCCTGGCTCCCCGAGGTGAGCTGGAGGGTGGTGGACGCCGATGAGGAGGGTGTGATCGCTCGCCAGTGCCGCGCGGCGGCAGGGCTGACCTGAGGCGCCACGACGCCGCGGAGGCCAGGGGCGACGACCTGAGCGTGAGCCGCGAGCCGTGGTCCCTGAACCCTGAAACGTCAACCCTGAACCGTAACCCGCAACCCGTAACCCGTAACCCATAACCCGTGAGCCGTAACCCGTACCCCGTAACCCGTGAGCCGTGAGCCGTGAGCCGTAACCCGTGAGCCTTGAGCCTTGACCCGTGAGCCTCGCCGGGAATAGTGGCCGCCAAAGAGCCCCGTGATTACCCTGGACCAGTGATTGATGATGGTTTTGCTGATTGGAGATCGGGGGCGGGTCGGCAGCTTCACGGTCATCGGCCTGGTCCTGGCGGCTTGGGGAGGAGCGGCGGCGGCGGCAACGGTTGTTTCGATTGATTCCGGCAACACCCTGCGGGTCCGTGAGGGCGGCGCGGTGCGCACCATTCGCCTGGCTTGCCTGGAGGCACCTGAGCTGAGCCAGGCGCCCCACGGAGATCAGGCGAGAGCCACCCTGCGGCGCCTGCTGCCTGAGGGGTCGGCGGTCGTCCTCACGCCCATCGGCCAGGCCAGCGCCCCTGCCGACGGGCTCATCGCCGAGGTCGCCACCCGCGCCGGCACCGTCAATGTGGAGCTGGTGCGCGCCGGTTTGGCCTTCACCACCCTCGATGCCCAGCCCCAGTGCGATTCCCTGCGCTACGGCGAGGCGGAAAACACCGCCCGCTTCCAACGCCGGGGTGTATGGCGGGTGGAGGGGGGGATCCAACGCCCCTGGGAGTGGCGGATCGCCCGAGGTGAAGCGGAGGCCCGCCGCACGCGGGAGCGGATGGTTCAGGAGCAGCTGCGGCGCGAGCGGGACACCCGCCGCACCGTGGCCTTCCAGCCGCGTCAAGGTTCCTTGGCCATGGGGCAGGCCATGCCCGCGGGAGGGGTCTACGGGCAGTGTCTGGCGACGGCGCGAGAGAAGTTCTTGGAGGGATCCCAAGGCGTGGCGCCACCGCCCGGCGCGTTGGAAGGCTTTTGCTCCTGCCTCGTCAAGCCGAAGGTCAACGACACGCCCAACGCCCTGGCCGAACGCTGCACGCGCCAGTTTCTTGAGCGGATCAGCAGCACCCTGACGGCGGGCTGAGCAGGCATCAGCGGCGCCGATCAATGCCCTGCCGGGCTCCGTTGCCCCCCCGATGCCCCCCCCCCGCCCGGCCCCCTGCCTCGGCCCCGGCCCCCGGCCTCAACCGCCCCTGTGTGCCCCGGAGCGCCAAGGGCGATCTTGATCAGGAGGATCCACTCGCTGTTTTGGCGGGCTGGGCCGCCGGCCGGCATTGGAGGGCCAGGCCCTCAGCCCGGCAGGGCAGCCCAGTGGAGCCGCATCGGCACCGCCCCCTCCAGGCTGCGCTTCACCGGACAGCCCTCGCCTGCCTCCCGCAACACGGCCAGGGCGTCGTCGGGCAGATCGGCCGG
>JBKDTB010000263.1:0-3022 GCA_046340515.1 Cyanobacteriota bacterium
CGATGCGCTCTGCTTTCCGCCCGAGTGCAGCTCGATCCCAGCGCCAGCAACCGAGCCCGCCTCCACGCCTGCCTCGACGTGATGGGCCAGCGGCCGGAAGCCGAAGAGGGGGATGGTGAAGGTTGAAAGCCGCCGGGGCCCTGCTCCAACTTCTCATGATGGGCGCCCGGGCGGCGTCTGGGTTGCGCAAGTCAAAGGCCTGGCCCCGACTGGCAGCAGCCGCCTCACCGCAGGGCGTGGTCGTGCGAGGAGGGCGTGAGTGTAGCCATGTTCCCCGGCTTCAGCATGGAAGTGGTCAAAACTCTGCCTACGCTCCGCAAGGGCGATGAAGATCGCGAGGCCGGCCCACAGGCGACCACCGGCCCGGGCGGGGGCGCGCTGAACGATCCGCAGCACGACGCCGCCGTCGAGCGTTCCGACCAGTGGGTGATGGGAGCAGTTCGCGATGCCCTTGTTGCAGCACGTCCTGAAACTGCGGAGCCACTGAGCGGGCTTCAGCCTCCTTACCATAAAGTAAGGAGCAAGGAACTCCATGCCATGAGTACTGCCACCGTGACGAGCAAGGGCCAGATCACCATCCCCGCCGAAGTACGGCAGGCCCTCCAGGTCAAGGCCGGCGACAGGGTCGAGTTCGTGCAGATCGAGCCAGGTCGGTTCGAGGTCGTGGCCGCGACCCGGCCGGTGACCGACTTGAAGGGATTGTTCGGCCGGCCGAGCAAAGCCGTGTCGATCGACGACATGAACAAGGCGATTGCGGCACGCGGGGCATCGGCTCGATGATTGGCCTGGACACCAACGTGTTGGTTCGCTATATCATGCAAGACGACGCGGAGCAATCTGCCAAAGCCAACAAGCTGATCGAAGCATTGAGCGCCGACAAGCCTGGGTTCATACCCCTCATCGCGATCGTGGAACTGGTGTGGGTGTTGGAGTCCTGCTTTCACCTGACGCGTGATCAATTGGTGCAGGCGCTGGACGCGCTCTTGCATACCAAGGAGCTCGTTGTCGATCGTGCCGACCAGGTGATGAAGGCCCTGCGGGTGTTCAAGGCCGGGACGGCTGATTTTGCAGACTGCTTGATTGAGCGAGGGGCGTCAAACGCCGGTTGCAGCCGGATAATGACGTTTGACGTCGCCGCCGCCAAGACGGCCGGCATGACGCTGATTCAGTGACCGCCAGATCCACAGCGCGCCCACCCCAGTTAGCGCCACCTGCCTGTGCGCCGATGCGCACAGCTTCAGCCTGCACGCTGCGGTGCGGCTGGCGAGCCACCAGCGCAAACAACTGGAACGGCTGTGCCGCAATGTCAGGAGGCAGGCAGTGCTGATGCGCTGGGCACGGCTACTGAATCACAATCCGTGTCGCCATCCGGCTCACGGCAGCCGAAACTAACACCGATCTCGACACCCTCTGGCATCCAGGAATGGGCCGCAGCGGCCGCCGGAAAGAGCCAAGGGAGAAGTGGTTCTTGGATCTGGCAAGCAACTCCCGGAGGTGCTCTGGCTGATCGGCGGGCGGGATGAATGTCACGTGTATTCAAAAATTGGCCTATGGGCGACCGCAGGTAGGCAGGCATTCCGTAGTGGCCAACAAAAATGCTTATCAGGCTCTGTGAACCGCCGTACAATCTGGACACAAAGTCTCAATAGCCCCCTTCCACCTCTTGTCGACCTCATGACAAGCCTTTTCAAACTTCCAGCTTTTCGGAAAAGGGGCTCTGATCCCGTTGGTCTTCGAAACCACCTAAATTCAATGTGGGCAGTCAAGGTTTGATCATGGAAACAAACACTCAGATCCACCTCCAAGCGGCCACAGTCCAGGACGAATCTGTGCTGTGGCTCATGCTAACCTTCGCGGCCTGGATGGAATCTGGCGGTGAGGAGCAAATTGCTCAGGCTCGATCGGACCCATACTTGAGCACCTATGTATCAGGATGGGGAGCAAGGAAAGGTGACTTGGGTGTCATCGCCCGAGATGGTATTGGAGAAGTACTCGGGGCAGCATGGCTGCGTTTGGGGGGCGCAGATGGCCCGTTCAACCTGGGGGAAAAGCAGGTGCCTGAACTCGCAACAGCTGTCGTCCCACAGGCTCGCCGTCGAGGAGTAGGCTCAGCTATGATGAAGCACTTAATAGAATTGGCCAGACCATGTTATCCACGAATCATTCTTTCTGTGCGCGAGGAGAACCCGGCCGTACTTTTTTATTCTAAACTTGGTTTTCGCGAAGTATCAAGAATGGAGAACCGAGTTGGAGGGTCTTCGCTGGTCATGACCATGGATTTGGGTCACGCCGCCCAAGAGCAAGATTCAGTGGGCGGGATCCAGAAAACCTGCTCCATGCATGGAGCAGCTGCCCTCCACTGATCTTGGCGTTCGACCACCTCTTGAACGACATCGGGACCCATGCCCCTCCGCTCCCCTTCCCTAAACTCATCGCCTGCTCGCCCAACCCTCAACCTCCCGCGCCATGGCGATCCGGCGGCCCTCCGAGCGTAAGCAACGACCCTCGACCCTGGATGTGTTCACCGGCCGGGAGGATCTGATTGCCGCCTTTGCGCGGAACCTGGAGCACAAGCAGCCAGGAGAGCACCGAGTGTTGGTGTTCCATGGCGATGGCGGCATCGGCAAGACGACGCTTCTGCAGAAGCTGGAGCAACTCCACCGCCGTCGCAGCCCCAAAGCGCTGATAGGCCGCCTCGACTTGGCCGGTGCCGACACCACACCGCCGGACCTTCTGCTCTACCGGCTGCGGCGCCAGTTCCCCTCCATCCCGTTTCCCTCCTTCTCCCTGGCCCTGACGGAATACGGCCGACGCTTCCATCCCGAGCAGATCTATGGCAGCGATCGCAAGGAGTTGCTCCAGTGGGCAGGGCCTTATGCCGACTTGATCAGCAACAAAACTCCGCAAGCCCCTGGAAACGCCACCAACGTGCGGCTATAGTGGTATAGATGCACTACATGAGGACCATCGCGTGCCCCAGAACAAGGTCCAGTACCAGGAGGGGCTTTCCCTCTCCGATTTC
>JBKDTB010000264.1:0-6319 GCA_046340515.1 Cyanobacteriota bacterium
CTCACGGGGATGTAGGCCGGTTCTTCCTGGAAAAGGGCTTCCATCACCCCGAGTTTGGTGCCATCCAGGGCGAGGGGGATCACGGGGAAAGCCTTGGCGCTTCGCTCGGCCTGCAGCCCCAGCGCAAAGGCCAGTTCCTTCCCCACCCATTTCGATTGCAGCCCGGCGGGGCTCACCAGCACAAGAAACGCCGACGAGCCCTCAATCGCCCGTTGCACCTCCGGCCAAAGCAGATCTCCCCCCCGCAACTGCCGCGAATCAATCCACACCTCTTGCCCGCAATCCCCCAGAGCCCTCTGCAGCTCCCGCACAACGGCGTCGTCGTCTGTGCTGTGGGAGAGGAAGATCGGGGTCATCCCTTGGGGTGTGACGGGGGGAGGGATCGCTTGGGCCACCTCTCCCACCTCTGAATGGGGGCGAGATGTTCATCCTAGGAGTCTGTCGCCTGAAAGCCCAATCAGTGCTCGGCAAGGTCGGCGTCAAGCCCCAACCGATCTCCAGCAAACACAATGGATCGGAGTAAGCTGAATGGGCAGAGGGCAATTCAAAACCTTCCCTCCCTGGCTTCCGGGGTAAATCGATCAGATGCCCATCATTGCTTGCCTGCAGAGAGATCACCGGGTGTGTTGCATGTTGGAGTTGCTGAACCATGGGGGCTTCTTGGTGGCCATATCTCCCTCTCGTGCCAAGGATCCACGCGGTGCGAAGATGACGGATCTCAAGATTCGCTTTGGCGTGACAGCCCGCCACTGGTGGTGTTCAGGGCAGTGGGCCGGCTGCCTTGCTCGCATCGCCATCGTTCAGCGATTTGTTTCGTTGGATGGCTTGAGGAGGGTGCAGTTGGTGGTGTCTGCTTTAGAGGTGCCTGCTTAATCCGCCTTGAACAGCAATCCCAGTACGCTGCTTGCCAGACCAGTCAGAAATCCGTAAACGGAAGACACCTGATTGGGTGAAAAGTAACGAGAAATCAAGCTGCCCTGAAGCATGGTGGTCGGTTGGGAGCGACTCAGCCCAGTGCGCAAGCGTGCCGTTTCGCCAACGACGCCAATGGCGAAAGGCGGCCGGGGGTGGGCTTGAATGACGAGATCACTCAGGATCTTGATGCCAGGTGAATCAACAAGTAGAAACTGTTTCTTTCGGATGTTGAGTGGTTCGTGACGCCCAAGAAA
This sequence comes from Cyanobacteriota bacterium, assembly GCA_046340515.1. Lineage (GTDB taxonomy): Bacteria > Cyanobacteriota > Cyanobacteriia > PCC-6307 > Cyanobiaceae > Cyanobium. Next base: position 1,170 of record JBKDTB010000264.1, read on the forward strand.
GATCATCCCAGATTGAATTGTGGAGCGATTGATCAAATCTTTTTCGATGTATTCCTGTTCTTCAAAACTTACGTTTTTGACCAGTAGACTTGGTTTGATCAGCGTTGCGGTTGATTGGTCTGCCAGTGGCAAGCGCACGCGCATGGCTCCTGCCAACGGAAGGGGAAACTCAAAGGAAGGAACCCTGATGGTTTTGGCTGTTTCGCCTCCCTCCAGAACACCCTCAATCCAGCGAGGTGGAGTCACCACAAGCAATGGTTCTTCCTGGCTCTTGGCATCCCCAGAGGACACAAGATCAATGACCAGTGTTTTGTTTGCCTCCATGCTGATTGAGCGAACCAAGCTTCCCGGTGGAAGCAACATGGCTAGCCGCAGCTTCTTGCCAGGCTTTGTGCGGATCGTTAGGCTGTTTGCGGCGTCAAGGGTAATGTCTTGTCCGTCAACTTTCAGTTGCAGGGGCTTTTCCCCCTGCAATCCGGAGATGGTCAGAGACTCCAAGGCAACCTTCGGTAGAAATGTCTGGCTCTCGGCTCGCTCGGATCGGGCAGGCGTTTCAAAGCTCAGCCCCGTCGTTTGGAGAGTCCCCTCCAGAGGCTGCCGCAAAGGTAGGGAGCTGATGAGCCCTAGCATGCCGCACACGCCAAGCATCACCCATGGCCGGAGATCGGCCTTCTGTTGGGGTTGGGGATTGGTTGGCTGGGGTTGTTGGCTGGACGGCGTGCCTGATGCAGGCTCCGGGCTTATGGGGTCAACCATCGCGGATCATGATGAAGCGCCAGATTCACCACCGTTGCATTGGCATCAGAGGCTTCAACGATCAACCGATAGGTGCCGGCGGGAAGGTTCTCGGGGTTCCACTTCCGCCGGAGCTCTTGGTCGATGCGAAGGGGGCCTTTGGCGGTGAAATCCTTGACGACTTTGCCGTTTGTGTTTTCGATACGAAAGGTGGTCAATTGTAAAGGGCCGGTTGACTCCAGCACCAAGGTGTAACCTTTCTCAGGTGTGAAGCGAACCGGCAGATACAAATCAGCTTGTCCTGATCTTCTGAGCTTGGCCGTTGCCTGGAGCTGGGACTGATCGATGCGACTCTTTCGGATGACTGCAGCGCCCCATTGAAAACGCAGCCAGGAGCGGCGGGTCAGAAATTCAAGGGGGATCAGATGATAATTGTCTTTTCGAGCTTGCACTTCAACCTCGGGCTTGTTCCCATCCCTGGTGAGGGAAGGAACCTCAAGCACATAGGACCCGCCACCATTCGGGTCGGACTCCTCCCTCGCTTGGCCGATGGTGAAGCTGGCGAGGCCCAATTGTTGGGCAGCGATCTGACGGCTGCGAGAGCCCTCGCAGCGCCGCATCCCAGGGCGTTGCATGTAGGAGGTGGAGCGGGTGTCGCCCCGGTCGCACTCCTGGGCTACAGCGGGAAATCCGCCTCCCGTCAAGAAAAGGAAAAGCACGAGGGAGCTCATTTTTCTTTGGAAAGGTTGGTGCACCATGGCGTCAGTAGGGAATGCTGTTGATGATCGCTTGAAGACGGGTTTGGCTGTAGGCGGATGTGGTGCGCATATTGCCACGCGGATCCGACTGATACACCAAACCCACCACTTCCCCTGCATTGTTGAGGACAGGCCCGCCGGAGGCTCCCTGCTCCAGATCACCATCCAGGAGCAGCTCCTCGGGACCGGCTTTCAAGATGGATAAGTCGGTCACACTCCAGGGGACATTGTTGGGGTGGCCTACCACTCGGGTGCTGATGGGTGCCCTTGGCAGGCTGGAGGCCAGGGTGAGGGGTTGCAGGTCTTGGGGGATACCCCTTACCTCAAGCAGAATTAAATCATCGTCCGCACGGGCGGACTGGACGGGTATCACCCGCACCTCCAGCCGCGGAGGCGAGAGGTTGGCGGGAAGGGTTCCCGCGTAAAGTTCCACCTCCACTCTGGTGGGCATGGCGTCATTGTTGGCTTGACGCACCACATGGCGGGCGGTCAGGATCCAAGCCCGATCCCCCTGCCTGCGCACAACGAAGCCCGTGCCCAGTAGGGAGCCGATTCCGGCATCCGAGCCTGAAAACGAAGGCCAGACGCGCACGACGGCCCGCTTGATCGTGGTGGTGGGGTCGTTGGCGGGCAGGTAGGAGCGATCATCCACGGTCAACACAGATACTTTTTTGTTGGCGATGTTCCAACGCCTCTGGATGTCAGACAGGTTATTAAGTGCCCGATTTAGGAGGTCTTGATGGGCAGGATTTTTTGCGGCTAGTGGCTCAAGGATACGCACGGCTTCCGTGGCGGGAGGCAGTGCATCCTGAAGCCGTTCTAGCTTGCTGTAGAGGTGGGCAAGATTTGCGAGAGAGCGTGCTAATTCTATTAGATATTTAGAACTTTCCTTCGATAGCTGTCGATAAATCTGAATAGCTTCCTCAACGCTTTTTACTGCCTCCGCTTGTCGACCTACGTCGCGGTAGCTCACGCTCAAGTTGTTGAGGGAATTTGCCAAGCCACCTAAAGAGCCAGGATTTGTTCTGGCGAGTTGACGATTGATTCTGACGGATTCTTCATCCAAGGGGACTGCATCTTCGAGCCTTTCTAAGTTTGTATAGGCGACGCCTAATCCTGAAAGAGAACTTGCTAGATTGCCAAGAAATCTGGGATTGTTTTTTGAAAGTTCACGGTAAATCCCTATGCATTCTAACGAGGGGGGTAGCGAATCCTGAGTGCGACCAACCTCGCGGTAGCTCACACCTAAGCTACACAAGGAACCAGCCAAATCATCAAGATTTCCAGGGTTTTTCTTGACTAGATCGCGACGAATCTTGACGGACTCTTCATCCAGTGGCACGGCCTCTTGATGCCTTCCTAAGGCGGTGTAAATCGCACCAAGGTTGGTCAAAGCACCCGCCAAATCTCCAAGGTAGGCGGGATTTTCACGTACCAGCTCTCGGTAGATGTCCAAGGTCTCTTGTGCGGGGGGCAATGACTCCTGCGGTCGGTTTACGTCGCGGTAACTCACGCTCAGGTTCCCAAGGGATGTGGCTAGATCATCCAGATATCTGCGATTCTTTTTGGCCAATTGACGTCGGATATTCACGGACTCTTCATCCAGTGAAACTGCTTCTTGCAGGCGGCCCAGGCTGGTGTAAGTGACGCCAAGTCCGGTCAAAGCACCGGCCAGATTGCCTAGATAATTCGTATTATTCTTAGACAGATCTCGATAAATGGTTAAAGCCTCCATTGCAGGAGGCAGGGAATCTTGAATCCGCCCGACATCTAGATAGCTCGCGCTGAGGCTGCGCAAGGAAGCGGCAAGATCGGCGCGAAGTCGTGGGTTGTTTCGGGCTAACTGTCGATTAATATTGACGGATTCTTCATCGAGGGGAACAGCCTCTTGCAGCAAGCCAAGACTGGTGTAGGTTGCGCTTAATCCAATAAGACTGCCGGCGAGATCTGTGGAGTAGTCTTGATTCTTTTTGGCTAATTCACGGTATATTTTTATCGATTCTTGCGAGAGTGGTAGGGAATCCTGAATCCGCCCGACATCTCGGTAGCTGACACTAAGATTATGCAACGAGGATGCTAAATCGCCCAGGGCGCTGGGCTCATTCTTCCTCGCTAAATCACGTCGAATGCTGACAGTCTCTTCAAAAAAGGGGAGTGCCTTCTGCTGTAATCCTAGACCTCTGTATGTTTCCCCCAAGCCTGTCAGCGTTCTGGCTAGACCAGTTTGATAATTGCTGTTTGACTTTGCGAGTTCCCGGAAAAGGCTGACCGCTTCTTCTGCCGGGGCGATGGAATCTTGAATTCGACCAACGTCCCTGTAGCTGACTCTCAAGTTGTCCAACGACATGGCAAGATCTGCACGAGCCTCAGGATCCTTCTTGACTAACTCGCGACTTAGGATGATGGTCTCTTCATCCAGCTGAACTGCCTCTTGAAAGCGTTGAAGGTAAGTTAGGTAATAACTCTTTCTTCTTTGCAGAACCAGAAGTCGTTTGAGTAGGTTGGGATTGGGATTTCGGTTCATTAGTTCTTTGAGAATATTGATGCTTTCTTGTGTTGGCGGCAAGGCTTCTTCGGGGCCGCTTGCCTTGCTCAAGTACAGGCCAAGCAGGTCTAGGCTTGCGGCTCGATAGGGATCAATTCGTGGAAGGTTTGCCTCCGCCCAGGCCACCACCTGGCGCTGCAGTTCAACGGACTTGTTAGCTGCTCCTTCATCGTCCGCCTGACTGGCTTGAGTGGCGAGGGCTTCAATCTCCGCGGGAATGGTCCTTCCTGTCTGTCCCTGGCTGATGGGGGATAGAACAGTGTGTTCCAACCCGGAGAAGGCCGCGGATGGCAGGGCGCCTGCGAGAGCCATAACCAAGAGCGACATGGTTTGGATGGTCCGGGCCAACCGAAGTCCCCTCCCTTTGTGCCGGATGAGATGTTGGGATCTGCCCTTCGGCGTTGGAGGTAACTCGCAGCCCACGGGTTGAATGGCTGAAGACAGACCAAGGATAAACATGAGAACTTGTCTTCGGCTGCTTTTCTATGAACTCCACATCATCGGGGGCTATTGGTAGAAATGTGTTGGCGATTGTAGCGATCCATCCCAGGCATGCACGCTTTTGTGCCAAAGATTTACCATCCCCAGCTCTCCCCCTCCGGCCGCCATGCGTTCAGCTGCCTGCGCTGGTGGCTCGTTCTGCTCCAGCGCCACGTGGCTTCAGGGTTTTGGCTGTGTCCCCTCCCCGTTGGGGGGTCTTTGCCTTGACTCTTGACGGTCGGTGATATCCACCACCAACTTCTGCAGCACCACTGGACCGAGGAGTGGCTGCTTGTTCATCGCTGCCATCACCTGCTCCAGGCCCTTCACCCGACACCAGGGCGCCGGTTCACTCAGGAGCGTTCAGTGGCTCCAGCCCGAACCCCTCGACTCCCTCCCTCCCCCCAGACGGCACCCCCGCCCGCCTCCGCAACACCGCCAACAGCTTCTCAAACGCCTCCGGCAACGGTGCCGCAAACCGCATCCGTTCACCGCTGATGGGGTGGTTCAGGCCCAGGGCGACGGCGTGCAGGGCCTGGCCGGGCAGGTCCACCGGCAGGCGGCGGGCACGGGAATAGAGCGGATCCCCCACGATCGGGTGCTGCATGTGGGCGCAGTGCACGCGGATCTGG
>JBKDTB010000265.1:0-2550 GCA_046340515.1 Cyanobacteriota bacterium
TAGCGCATGACTCTCCACCCACCTGGAGATCCCTCGCGGAAGGGCCCGTGCCCCCCATTCCGCCGGTTCCTGCCAGACTCTCCGCCACTTGAGTGGTCGCCATGCCCCTGCTGCTCACTGGCCGAGGATTCCGCCAAGACCTGGAACAGGCCGGCGCCCTGGCTCTGTTCGTGCCCCTGGAAGGCGGCAGTGAAACCCGGCTGCTGCGGCGCCTGCGGGCCGCGGGCTACAGGGCCCATCTCACGTCCGCCCGCGGCCTGGGCGACCCGGAGGCCTTCCTCTTTGGTCTGCACGGGGTGCGCCCCCCCCACCTCGGCCACCAGAGCGTGGGCCGCACGGCGGCGGTGGGAGAGGTGCAGCGCATCCAGCCCCAGCTCGGTCCGCTCCTGGAGGGCGACGCCCCCGTGCTGCTCTGGCTGCTGGAGGGTCAGGTGCTCTCCGCCGCTGAACGCGAGTCTCTCGTGACCCTGTGCCAGCGGGAACCGCGGCTGAAGGTGGTGGTGGAGATGGGAGGCGCCCGGGCCCTGCGCTGGCAGCCCCTGAACAAGGTGACCACCTGATCCCCCTCCCGACAACCTCCACCGCCCTCACCCCATGAGCGGCAGCGACCGGCTGGCCCTGCTCTGGGGCATCGCGTTCTTCGGCGGCTCCCTCGGCCAGGGACTGAGCCGGCTGAGTGGCCTGCCGGCCGTTGTTTGGCTGCTGGGGATCGGCCTGCTCATCGGCCAGGCGGGCCTGCAATGGATCCGCCCCGAGGATCTCGGCCAGGGGCTCGAGCCCGTGGTGGGCCTGCTCGTGAGCCTGGTGCTCTTCGACGGGGGCTTGAACCTGCGCCTGGCAGGACGGGACCTGCAGCGTTCGGTGGTGCAGCTCGTGCTGATCCGCGCCGTCCTTGGCCTGGCCGGCGGCACCGCCGTGGCCCATCTGGCGGCCGGGCTGTCCTGGCCCCTGGCCCTGGTGTTCGGCGCGATCGCCCTGGCCACCGGACCCACGGTGGTGAACTCCCTGGTGCGCCAGATGCGACTGCCGCCCTTTCTGCGCCAGGTGTTGGAAGCGGAAGGCCTCCTGCTCGAACCCTTCTCGGCCGTGCTGGCCCTCCTGCTCCTGCAATCGGCCCTGGGGGATGTGACGAGCTGGCCGGCGCTGACCAAGCCGTTGGTGGCTCAGTTCGGCGGCGGGGTGGCGGCCGGCGCGCTGGCGGTCTTGTTGCTCGCGGAACTCCTGCGGCGCCTTCCGGCGGCGGAGGACGCGAGTGCCCTGCGGCTGCAGCTCACCCTCGGGGCGTTGTTTCTGCTCTTCAGCGGCTGCGAGGCCCTCCTCCCCCAATCCGGCCTGCCCGCGGCCGTGAGCGCTGGCGTGGTCGTGGGCTGGCGGCTGGAGGCTGAAGCCGGCCCGCTGGAAGCTCTGATCCGCCAACTGGCCCAGCTGGCGGTCACCGTGCTGTTCCCCCTGCTCGCGGCGGATCTCTCTTGGGACGAGCTGAGCCCCCTCGGGGTGGGCGGACTGGTGGCGGTGGGCGGCCTGATGCTCCTGCGGCTGGGCGTCGTGCAGGTGGCTTCGGTGGGGTTGCCGCTGGACGGGCGGGAAAAGTTGCTCCTGGGCTGGGTGGCGCCGCGGGGCATCGTGAGCGCCGCCGTCGCGAGCCTCTTCGCCCTGCAACTGGAAGAAGCCGGCATCGAAGGGGGAGGAGCCCTCAAGGGGCTGGTGTTTTTGACGATCCTGGTGACCGTGGGCCTTCAGGGGGCGACGGCGCCGTGGTTGGCGCGGAGGCTGGGGTTGACGGTGCCGGTGGAGGAGATGGTGCGGGAGTCGGTGGGGGGAACGGCGGAGGAGGTTGTGGGGGGTGGGTAGAGATGGGATGGATGCTTCTGCCCTGGTTCTCCGCGCCGGGAGAGTTTTGCTCAACAGCGAGGCGGAGAAGGGCAGAGGCCAAGAGCATGGACTTTGAGCACAAAACCCAACAGGGATGGCATATTCAACGGAAGGAGCAGGGAGAAATCCTCCTCCAGATCTGTGGGGCCATCTGACTTGCAGGACAGGCCGGTTTTGCCAGGAGTTTAGTGATGCAGCCTTTGCGTGCAGCTTGGTTTTTGTTCGGCGAGGGCAGGCCATCTCGCTGTCATCACATGCCCTGAGGATAATCGGCCGGGATCTCGCCAAAGCCAACAAACAGCCCTACAGAAGAGATGTGGCCGATTCCGTGGACAGAAATGGTGCCCATAACTTCAAGCCGTCAAAGCAGGTTGTAGATCGCCGAATCGCTCTGGCTTCCGAAATGCATATTTTCACCTTCAAGCCAGGAGGTAATCAGCAAGACAATGACTGCATATCTTGAATCGATGAGATTACAAAGCCAGGAAGCATGAACTCAGGTCGTTAAATTTAGAGAGGCCCATGGGTGGCAGCCATGCACAAACTGGAGCCCAGGCTGTGGGCGCTCAAGGGCAAAAAGCTTATCATCCATCTGCAACTGAAGAGATATTGTCGGATGCCAGCAATTCCAAAAAGCATGAAATCGTATTGGCGCCATGACAGACGTGACGACTTTCA
>JBKDTB010000266.1:0-22870 GCA_046340515.1 Cyanobacteriota bacterium
TTGTCAAGTATCCTTGTCTTGGAAAATCAATCTTGTCAAGAATCACACTCTTGTCGACCATCACTGTCTTATTGACCATCACTGTCTTGGAAAACCAATACGATCTTGGCAAAAAACAAACAAGGTCTGGACAAAAAACAAACATGATCTGGGCCAAACCTTCACGGTCCGGCAGGCAAACAGGCTGGAAGCAAAGCCTTTCCCAGGTCCACGACCACCAGCTTCAAACACGCCGAGTGGGGTGACCTTTCGCCATGGCCTCCCTGACTTCACAAGACTCCACTCCGCGGAAGGGACGGAAAGATCCTTCGAATTGGGTGGTCATGGCCCAGCGCATCCTTGGAAAAGCTCTGGAAAACCGCTGAGCTGACCCGCACGAAGCGGCGAGATCCTTGGCGAGGCCAGCCGTGCCGCTGATGACATCTGAGGTTTTCCAGCGCATCCTGAAACCAACTCTGAAAACTTCGGACAGCCCCTGGCCAACGCTGAGATTTTCGTCAGAACGGGGCGGATGGGGGAGACGTCGGCCTTGGATGGGTTAGCCAGCTCCTCCTTAGATCGCCCTCCTTAGATCGCCCTCCTTAGGCATCCCTCCCCAGGCAGCACTGCTGAGGCAGCCCTCCTTAGACAGCCATCCTCAGGCAACACTGCTGAGGCAGCCCTCGTTCGACATCCCTCCTCAGGCAGCCCTCCTCAGGCAGCCCTCCTCAGGCAGCCGTCGTTAGGCAGCGTGCTGAGAGAAGCACCAACTCATCCGTTCCCCACTCAAGCCCTGGCGGGGGCCTTGAGGGCTCCGCCGAGCGTCCATTCGGGCGCCCCAAGCACGTCCGAGGCAATGGGGGCCCTCCAACTGGAGCCTTGGGGCCGCCGTTATTGCGGCACTCCCTGCCGTCGGATGGCTTCCTGTTGCACACCGCGCAGATTGTTCGCCAGATCCTGCTGCAGACGCTGCTCGATCAAACCAATGGGCATGCCCGGTTTGCCTTGGACGAGCAGGTCGTAAAAGAGCCAACTGCTCGTGTTGTCGCGCCCCACCCGCCATTCCCCCTGAAAGCAACGGAAATCGCCTTGGGTCATGCGAAAGACGAGGCGCCCACTCTCGGCGGCCTCCATCAACTCAAGGGTGACGCGGGCGGAAAAGCGCAGGCCGCAGAGCATCTGGGTTCCCACCTGCTCCACCCCCACGTGGCCATCGCGGCGCCAAATCACCCGCGAATGCTCAAGATTGGGGATGAAGCGATGGAGATTGTCATACTCTGTGATGACATTCCAGATCGCGGCCGGCTCGGGCACCAGGCGCAGTTGAACCGCTAATCGTCGTTTGCCGTGGGGTAGCCGCTCCATGTCCTGCTGGATCGTGTTCAAGCCGCAGACCGGCGAGGACACCGGGATCGAGGAGGGCTCCTCGGGCAGGGCAGACGAGAGGGAGGCCAGAAGCTGATGCGCCAAGATGAACTCAGAGGACACCGACTGGGAGTGAGGCCCGCATGTGCCCTGGCTAGCGCCCGCACGTGTTTTCCCTCACACAGTCACGCTAGCCCGATCGCGGCCGATCCGAGCGGCAGGTGCGTTTCCTATGATCCGCCCGTGTGTTGGGAACTCTGAGATGCGTGTCTCCACCGGGCTTGGCGCAAGCTCCGACAACCGAATGTTCACCGTGGTGATCGAAAGCTTCGGTGCGGGGCCGCAGCGGCGGGCTGAGCGGGTGATGACGGTGCCCTTCCAGCAACTGCAGTCCTTGATGCAGACCATCGCCCTGAAAGGTGGTCGGATCAAGGTCGTCAGCGCTGGCGACATCGGATCCGCCCCCCGGGCCGCCGATCCGGCCCCGGCTCCGACAGCAACCCCTTCCACCCCCTCTGTTCCCAAAGCAGCAGTGAGCCACGCCGACGTCCCCGTCAACCTCTACAAGCCCAAAAATCCGTTCATCGGCTCGGTCACCGACAACTACAGCCTGTTGGCCGAAGGTGCCATCGGCCGGGTGAACCACATCACCTTCGACCTCACCGGCGGCGACCTCCATTACGTGGAGGGTCAAAGCATCGGCATCATTCCCGATGGCGTCGATGCCGCCGGCAAGCCCCACAAACTGCGGCTCTACTCCATCGCCAGCACCCGCCATGGCGACGACATCCAGGACAACACCATTTCCCTCTGCGTGCGCCAACTTCAGTACGAGAAGGACGGGGAGTTGATCAACGGGGTCTGTTCCACCTTCCTTTGCGACATCGAACCGGGGGCCAAGGTGAAGATCACGGGCCCTGTGGGCAAGGAAATGCTCCTGCCCGCCGACGAGGAGGCCAACATCATCATGCTGGCCACCGGCACCGGCATCGCCCCCATGCGGGCCTATCTGCGGCGCATGTTTGATCCCCAGGAGCGGGCAAAAAACCCGGACTATCAGTTCCGCGGCAAGGCCTGGCTGTTCATGGGTGTGCCCACCACGGCCAACCTGCTCTACGAGCAAGATTTCCAGAGCTACCTCAGCGCCTTCCCCGACAACTTCCGTTACACGAAAGCCATCAGCCGCGAGCAAAACAACCCCTCCGGCGGACGCATGTACATCCAGGATCGCGTGTTGGAACATGCCGATGAAATCTTCTCCTTGATAGAAGATCCCAAAACCCACGTCTACATGTGTGGTCTCAAAGGCATGGAACCTGGAATCGACGAAGCCATGACCGCCGCAGCCAGCGCCAAGGGATTGAACTGGTCAGAACTTCGCCCAAGCCTGAAGAAACAGGAACGCTGGCACGTGGAAACCTACTGATCAGAGATTCCACACACAAGTGTGGAGGAGTCACCCGACTTGCGGCGCTTTGGCTCCAACCTCGTTAAACCTGAGGTATCGGCTCAAGCGCCATGACCGCGATTCTGACCAATCCCCTCCGCGTGGGGCTGCGCCAGGAACGGGTGATTCCTCCCCAATGCTTGATCATCTTCGGTGCCAGCGGGGATCTGACCCATCGCAAATTGGTGCCGGCCCTGTTCGAGTTGTATCGGCAGCGCCGTCTGCCCAGTGAATTCGCGGTCCTGGGCTGCGCCCGTCGCCCTTGGAGCGACGAGGAGTTTCGCCAGCGCATGGGCCAGGCCCTGGCCGCCGAGATCGCGGAGCATCCCACCGCCTGGGAGCAGTTCAGCCAGGGTCTCTTCTACGAACCGGTCGACCTCCAGCAGAGCGAGCAACTCTTGCGCCTCGCTGATCGCCTCGACACCCTCGACCGTCAGCGTGCCACCCGCGGCAACCGCACCTTCTACCTCTCGGTGTCTCCCGAGTTCTATGGCAGCGGCTGTCGCGCCCTGGCCGGGGCGGGCTTGCTGGCCGATGCCGAGCGCAGTCGCGTGGTGATCGAGAAGCCCTTTGGCCGGGATTACGGCAGCGCCCAGGCTCTCAACAAGGTGGTGCAGGGCTGCGCCAAGGAAAGCCAGGTCTTTCGCATTGACCACTACCTGGGAAAGGAAACGGTCCAAAACATTCTGGTGCTGCGATTCGCGAACACGATTTTTGAGCCGCTGTGGAATCGTAATTACATTTCACACGTTCAGATCACCGCTGCTGAAACCGTCGGTGTCGAAGAGCGCGCCGGTTATTACGAAACTTCGGGCGCCCTGCGGGACATGGTGCAGAACCACCTCACTCAGATTCTTGCCCTCACCGCCATGGAGCCCCCCGGACGCTTTGATCCGGAGGCCATTCGCAACGAAAAGGCCAAGGTGTTGCAGGCCGCCCACCTGGCCAATGAAAAGGAGGTTTGGAAATGTTGTGTGCGGGGCCAATACAGCGCCGGGGGCTCGGCGGCCAATCCCCTGCCGGGCTATCGGCAAGAACCGGGAGTGAATGCCAACAGCACAACGGAAACCTATGTGGCCATGAAGTTGTTCATCAACAACTGGCGCTGGCAGGGGGTGCCGTTTTACTTGCGCACGGGGAAACGCCTCCCCAAGCGCCTCAGTGAAGTGGTGCTCACCTTTCGCGAGGCACCCGTTCACCTCTTTGACGCCGCAGGTGGGGCTCCCACGGCCAACCAGCTCATCCTGCGCATCCAGCCGGATGAAGGGGCGGACATCAAGTTCGAGGTCAAGGCGCCAGGGTCGGGCATGCGCAGCCGGCCGGTGGACATGGCCTTCAGTTACGACGAATCCTTCGGGGAACCATCGGATGAGGGCTATGTGCGGCTGCTGGCCGATGCCATGTTGGGTGATCCCACCCTCTTCACCCGCAGTGATGAGGTCGAGGCCGCCTGGCGCCTCTACACCCCGCTGCTGGAGTTGATCGAAGACTCCCCCTGGCAGATCCCCGTGCACCCCTACGAAGCCCGCACCTGGGGACCGGGCGCCTCCGACAACATGCTGGCCGATGACGGTCTGATCTGGCGCCGCCCCTGACCTTCCCCAGCCCAAGCCCTTTTCCGTCGCCTTGCCATGTCTGCCCAACTCACGCTTCAGGCCCCTCTGCAGATCCCCCCGGTGGAGGTGGTGCCCTATCTGCAGCAGCTCTGGCATGAGGGCCTGGAGGGGGCGTCCGGAGCCGCCACCTTCACCCTCGTGGTCTGGGAGCCCTCCTGGCTGGAACAACAGCTGGTGCGGATCGGCCAGGTGGATGGCCCGATCACCGGCCTCGATCGCGCCGATGTGAACAGCTCCGCCCGGGATCTGGTGGGCACCCTGGGCCTGCCCCCCAGCACGGCGCCGATGGATCCCGGCCTCGCCTGGGCCCTGGGCCAACAGCCCGGCCACCACGAAACGCAGGATCTGCGCGGCCAGTTCGTGGACAGTGCCATCAGCACCCACATGCCCCGACGCCTCATCACCCTGGCTCCCACCCTGGATGAGAGCAAGCCCCTGGAAACCCTCGTGGCGGCCTACTGCCCTCTCCCCGATGAGGGCGGTGCCGGAGCGGCCTGCGGCGATGTGGTGGTGTTGCGGGGCAGCCTGGGGGCCCTGCGGGAGGCCATGCCCATGGTGCAGCCCCTCGTGCGGGACGAGCTGCCCTGCTGGGTCTGGTGGAACAGCAGCCTGGATGAACCCAACGAACTGCTGGAGACCCTGGCCCCTCCCCCGCGACGGCTGGTGATCGACACCTCCCGCGGACGTCCGGCCCGCTGCCTCGAGGTGCTCGTCAATCGGATCAAGACCGGGCAGGCGGTGAATGATTTCAACTGGCTGCGCCTGCGCAGCTGGCGGGAATCCCTGGCGATGGTCTTTGATCCCCCCTCCCGCCGCGACGCCCTGCAGCATGTGGTGCAGCTGGACGTCGACGTGGAGGGAGACCATCCGGTCAAGGGGTTGCTGCTGGCGGCCTGGATGGCCGACCGCCTCGGCTGGCACCTGGAGAGTTCCCATCCCGTGATGCAGGAGGGCTCCGTGGCGGGGATCGCCGCCGAGTTTCAGCGAACGGACGGGGAAACCGTGCGCTTTCGCCTGATGCCTGTGCCGGTGGGCGTGCCGAAGGCCCATCCCGGAGCCATCGTGGGCCTTCGGCTGATCTGCCAGCCCCGGGAGCGGCCGCCCCTTTGCGTGATTCTCTGCTCCGAGAGCGGCGGCTGCATGCGCCTAGAAGCCGGGGGGATGGCGGCGATGGAGCTGGCGGAGGAGGTGGTGCCCCTGCCCGAGGAAAGCGAGGAGAAGGAAATGGCCCGTCTGCTGGCCGGGGGCCACGATTCCACCAACCCCCTCCTGGCCGCGGCCGCGCCCCTGGCGGCCACCCTGTTGCCGGAAGCCGTCGGGGCTCGCGGGTTCGCGCCGTCTTGAGCTGCCTGGTGGCCGCGCCCTGCAGCGGCAGTGGCAAAACCCTGGTGAGCCTCGCGCTGACGGCCCTGGCCCGTCGGCGCGGCGCCCGGGTGCAGACCTTCAAGGTGGGGCCCGACTACCTGGACCCCCAGCTCCTGGGCGCCGTCTCCGGCCTGCCGTGTCGCAACCTCGATCCCCTGCTCTGCGGAGAATCCTGGGTGCGGGAGTCGTTCCACTGGCATGCCGCCAGGGCCGACCGCGTGCTGGGGGAGGGCGTGATGGGCCTCTTTGATGGCCGCGGCCCCAGCGCCGAGGGCAGCTCCGCCCAGATGGCCGAGCTGCTCCAGCTGCCGGTGGTGCTCGTCGTGGAGGCCTCACGACAGGCGGGATCGGTGGCGGCGCTGGTGCGGGGCTTTCGCGACCATGGCCCGCCGGCGGTGACCCTGGCGGGAGTGGTGCTCAACCGGGTGGGCAGCGCCCGCCATCGCGCCTTGCTGGAAGAGGCTCTCGCTTCCCTTGGCATGCCCGTGCTGGGCGTGCTTCCCCCCCACCCGGCCCTGGAACTTCCCTCCCGCCATCTGGGCCTCCTGCCCCCCCACGAGGTGGCGGATCTGCGCGCCCGGGCCCGGCAATGGGCGGAGCTGGCGGAAACCCATCTGGCCATGGAGCGCCTCTGGCCCCTCCTGGCGCCACCACCGCCCCCCGCAACGCTCGCCGATCCGATCCCAGCCGCCCTCCTCCGGGCTGAGGCGGATCCAGTGGACCGCGGGACGGGGCATCCGAGGCGGAGGGACACCACGGCGGTCGCCTTGGCACGGAGCGCCTCAACCATCCGCGTTTCGGACGACGGCAGCCGGGGCGGCAACGCCTCGGACAGGGACAGCCCCGCCAGGCGCGGCCCCGTGCTGATCGCCCGGGATGCGGCGTTTCACTTTCTCTACCCGGAGGTGGAGGAGCTGCTGGGCGCCCTCGGCCTGGAGGCGCAGACCTGGAGCCCCCTGGCGGATGAGACCTTGCCGGTGGATTGCGCCGCCGTGGTGCTGCCCGGCGGCTACCCCGAGATCCACGCCTCCGCCCTGGCGGCCGCAAAGGGGAGCCGCGCCGCCCTGGCCCGGGCCCATCGTCAGGGAGTGCCGATCGTGGCCGAATGCGGCGGATTGCTGCTGCTCGGAGAACGGTTGGTGGATCCGGACGGCGTGGCCTGGCCCATGGCCGGGGTGCTGCCCTTCGAAGCGCGGCCGGGGAGCCTGAGCCTGGGCTATCGCCACGCCCTGGCGGAGAAGGATGGCCTGCTGGTGCGCGCCGGGGAGGCGTGGCGGGGGCATGAATTTCATCGCTGGCAACTCCATCCCTGCCGCCCTGGCCCTCCCGGCCCCGCGATGTGGCAACTTGAAGGCTGGGGAGTTGAAAGGTGCCTGGAGGGATGGACCACACCGAATCTGCACGCCAGTTGGCTTCACGTTCATTGGGCTGGTTTCCCGAGGATTCCCTTGCGCCTGGCCGCCGCCATCGCCTGCAGCGGGCCGCCGCCGCCGAACGTCGCTTCCTCTCCCCCCATGACGCCATCCCGCCCGCCATCCCGGAGCGTTGGCGTTTGATCGTGCGCGGCAAAGTTCAAGGGGTGGGCTATCGAGAGGGCTGCCGTCAGTGCGCCCAGGATCTGAGACTGAGCGGCTGGGTGCGCAACCTCGCCGATGGCACGGTGGAGGTGGAGGCGGAAGGCCGCCCCCGGGATCTGGCCACCCTCGTGTTGTGGTGTGAGCGGGGGCCCCTGCCGGCCACCGTGTTCAGCGTGCACACCCGGCGGATTGCGCCGGTGGGAGGAGACTGGTTTGAGATTCGGCGCTGAACCGACCCGCGCCCCATGCTGACCTGCCACTCCGGGGAAACTCCATGCTGATGTCCCACTGGGGGGAACTGCTGGGCTACGCCCTGGCCATTGGCTTCAGTCCTCTCCACCTCGCCCTGCTGCTGCTGTTGCTGCTCGGCCCGCATCCCCTGCGCCGCGGAGGGTTCCTGCTGCTGTCCTGGCTGTTGATGAATGCCCTTGTGATCGGGCTGTTGCTGGGCGTGGGGCATGGCTTCCTGCTGACGATGGAGAAAGGCAGCAGCCACCGCACGGGGCTGGATCTGCTCGCCGCCGGGGCCTTTTTCGCCCTCGGGCTCAAAGCCCTCAGCAGCGGCCCGGCCGCCGGGGAGGGCGGGGCGGAATGGAGTCGCCAGCTGGATCGTCTGCTGGCCCTGCCCCTCCCCCTGCTCCTGTTGCTCAGCGCCGCTCTGCAGGTTGCGGGGCCCGACGATCTCTTTCTCTACGCCAAGGCCGCCGGCGCCCTCTTCCGTCCCGACTGGGATGCCTTGCAGGACACGGCCCTGACCCTCGGCTTCAGCGCCTTGACCTGCCTCCTGCTGGTGCTGCCCCTGGTGGCCTGCGCCGTGGCGGGCCAGGAGCGTCTGCGGCCGGCCTTGGCCTGGCTGAAGGACGGGTTGGATCGCTTCGGGCAGGGGCTGGTGGGGGTGATCTGCATCGCCCTGGCCCTGCTGGTGGGCTGGCAGGGGGTGGAGGGGCTGCGCCTCGGCGGCGCCCTGGCAACGGTGAGCGGAGTCTCCTGAGGGGGAACGGGGTGACCCGACGGTGCACGGGGTCACCTGACGGTGCTCGGAGTCACTTGACGGTGAACGGAGTCTCCTGACGGTGCACGGGGTCACTTGACCGTGAACGGGGTCACTTGACCGTGAGGGGAGTGACCTGACGGTGAGGGGAGTCACGCGACGTCGTCAAGGAAGGCCGGGGGATCGGGGCGGATCAGGCGGGATCGGGACCGGTCAGCCAGTCGCGCCAGAGGGCCTGATCAGCGGGGGAGGCCGGGCCCGCCTCCAGGCTCACCCCCTGGCTGGCCCGACTCACCGCCACGTAGGCCAACTGGCGACGCAGTTGTTCCTCCCGCGGCCAGAAGATGTCCCTCGCCACAAACACCTCGCCGAAGGTGCTGCCCTGGCTGCGGTGCACCGTGAGCACGGCGGCGGGCCCCAGGGAGGCGAAGGCATCGCGCAGAAGGAAGAAGCGGCGCCAGAGAGGCCGCGCCTCCACCGGGGCGGTGGCGCGGGCGACGGTGCGCAGGCGTTGCAGCGCCTGGTCGAGGGCCTGGCGGGCGGCACTGCCGATTGGGGGCAGCAGGCGCAGGGTGAGAGAACCATCCGCCGCGTCGACGCACACCATGAGGGTTTCAATCACTTGCGGCTCCTCCTCTCCGCCAAGATCCCCCGCCTCCAGACCCCAGGGCGCCAGGGAGAAAAGCCCTGGCGTCACATCCCGCACCACCACCTCGCGGTTGGAGCTGAGGCACATCTCCGGATCCTCGGGCGTCGCCCTCTCTTCCACGCAGGCGGGGGCCATCACCGGGGAACGGGTGATCAACACCTCCCCGGGCAACACCGCCATGGTGTCCGACAGATCACCATGGAGCGCCCGGCGGGCGATGGGCACAAGCGTTTCCAGGGTGCGATTGGTGTAGCAGAGAATGCGGGCCAAATCAGGGTTGTCGGTCTCCGTGCAACGGCGCAGGGCCCTCTGGGCCGCCAGCAGCCACTCCTGTCGATCCAGCAGGGCCACCATGCCCAGCTCCGTGCGGCAGGGGGGCAGCAGGGGAGGGCGCCGGCAGGGCAGGACACCTTCCCGCAAGCCTGAGGCCAGACGAAGGACAGGGCCCTGATGGCGCACGACATGGGTCAGGCTCGCCTCACGAACCCGCGCCAGGGAAAACACCGGACTGTCCGTCTCCCCCACCGGCGGCAGCTGGGCTGGATCGCCGATGAACACCAGCCGACAACCAAACGGATGGGCGCAGCGCAGGGTGATCTCCAGGAGCTGGCCATCGACCATGGAGGCCTCATCGATCAACACCAGGCCAAGGTGTTCGAGGGCCGTGGCGGTCTGGGCGGTTTCCGAGCAGCGTTCCCGATCTCCCTCCCGACGCAGTTTCAACCGGAGCAGGCGGTGGAGGGTGGAGGGGAACCAGGTGGGCCGCAGACCCGCCTGCTCCAGGTGATCGCGCAGCACGCCGACAGCCTTGTGGGTGGGAGCCACCACGGTCCAGCAGAAGCCCAGGGCCTCGGCCCGGGCAAGAAAGCGCATCGACAGGAAGGTCTTGCCGGTGCCGGCGTAGCCGCGCAGAAGAAAGGGAAGGCCATCGTCGGGAGCGGCCAACCAGTCGAGGAAAGCCTCAAAGGCGACCTGTTGATCGCCACTGAGCTCCTCCGCCTCGGGGAGTCGGGCCGGAGGGGGTCTCACCCGATGCCGCGGAGCAATCCTTGGGCCAGATGCAGGGGGGAACCGGCCCAAACCAGGCCAGGCAGGGCCACGGCGGGGCCAATCAAACTCCCCGCCAGCACTTCCAGACGGGTGTGGCCAAGGTTTTCTTTCAGGGGGTGGAAGATCGGCTCCTGATCCAAGAGCCCCCGGGTGGGATGGGTGTCCCACAGGCCGTCAGGCAGACCATTGACCCGGGCGGCGGTCAGCCCTGCCGCCCGGCGCACGCCGCTGGCGTCATAAAGGATCACGAATGTCACCACGGCCGCCAGGGCAAAGAGGGGGTCGGCGAAGCCGTGCATCCAACCGATGCCCGCACTGGTGCCCGTCATCAAGGCCGAGTGGCTGGAGGGCATGCCGCCCGTTTCAATCAGCACCCCCGGCCGCCAGCGCCGATGGACCACCAGCTCGATCACCAACTTGGAGAGCTGGGCCACGCCACAGGCCGCCAATCCCCAGGCCAGCGCAGCGTTGTCCAGGACATCCATCAGGGGGTGTGTCATCGGTCGCGGCTGGTGATGTAGTCAGCGAGAGCCAGAAGGGGCTCCGCCCTGGCACTCCACGGTGCCAGAGCACCCTTGGCTTCCTTGACCAGCGCCTCGGCCCGCAGGCGCGATTCCTCCAGGCCCAGCAACTTGGGATAGGTGGTTTTGTCGGCGGTGAGGTCCTTGCCGGCGGTCTTGCCCAGCACCTCGCTGCTGGCGGTGACATCGAGGATGTCATCAATGATCTGGAAAGCCAGCCCGATGCCGCGGGCATACACCTTCAAGGCGGTCAGGAGATCCTCGCTGGCGCCGCCCACCAGGCCGCCGCAGACCACACAAGCCCGGAGCAGAGCCCCCGTCTTGTGGAGGTGGATGTATTCCAGGGTGCTGAGATCCACATCCTTTCCCTCCGATTCCAGATCCACCACCTGCCCACCCACCAGCCCCGGAGCGCCGGAGGCCAGGGACAGTTCGCCCACCACCGCCAAGAGTCGGTCGGGGCTGACGCCGGCACTGCGCAGGGCGACCATTTCAAAGGCCCGGGTGAGGAGGGCGTCGCCGGCCAGGATGGCCATGGCCTCGCCGAACACCCGGTGGCTGGTGGGACGGCCGCGACGCAGGTCGTCGTTGTCCATGGCCGGGAGGTCGTCATGCATCAACGACATCGTGTGCACCATTTCCAGGGCCACGGCTGTGGGAAGGGCCTGCTCGGAGAGGCCTCCCGCCAACTCACAGGCCGCCAGGCAGAGGATGGGGCGCAACCGCTTCCCTCCAGCCAGGAGGGAATAGCGCATGGCCTCGCGGAGGGATCCGGGTTCTTCCGGGCCCAGGGAGGCGTCGAGGGCCGCCTCGATCTTCTCCCGCGAGGCCTGAAGGTAGGCGCCGAAGTCGAAGGTGGTGTGGACCGCCGTGGCCATGGCGGATGGCAGGGGATGGGCGGATTCTCTCATCCGCCCGTCAACCCCGCCTCCTCAAGGCAGCCAATCGTGGAGGTCATGGGGTTGGCCATGGGCCCGGCACCAGGCCACCACGGTGTTGAGCAAGAGCATGGCCACCGTCATCGGCCCCACGCCGCCTGGCACCGGCGACAGCGCCGACGCCAGGGGCTCCACCTCCTCAGCGTTCACGTCACCGCAAAGCCTGGCCTTTCCCCCGGGAACCGCATCGGGCGGGGAGGGGAGCTGATGAATGCCCACGTCCACCACCACCGCCCCCGGGCTCACATGGGCGGCGCCGATCATCCGCGGCCGCCCCGCAGCCACCACCAACACCTCCGCCTGGCGGGTGAGGGCCGCCAGATCCCGGGTGTGGGAATGGGCCACGCTCACTGTCGCATTCGCGGCCTGGAGCATCAGGGCCATGGGCTTGCCCACCAGGATGCTGCGCCCCACCACCACCGCCCGGCTCCCCTCCAGGGGCACCGCAGCCTGCCGCAACAACGCCATCACACCAGCGGGGGTGCAGCTGCGGGGGCCGGGCTCCCCCTTCACCAGGCGGCCCAGATTGAGGGTGTGCAGACCGTCCGCGTCCTTCCGGGGATCAATGGCCGCCAGCAACGGCCCTTCCGACAGGCCGGCGGGAAGGGGGAGCTGCAGGAGAATGCCATCCACCTCGGCTGCGGCGTTGAGCCGCTCGATCATCGCCAACACCTCCGGGGCGGAGGTGCTGGCCGGCAGATGGGCGCCCAAGTTGCGAATGCCCACCCGCTCACAGGCCTTCTCCTTGTTGGCCACGTAGACGCCGCTGGCGGGATCATCGCCAACCCGCAAAACGGCCAGGCCCGGCGGCCGCCCCACAGCCTCCCGCCGTTCAAGGATCAGGGTGCGCAGGCGTTTCTCCATCTCCGCGGCCAGGAGGCGCCCGTCAAGAACAGCGGCCACAATCGAGGCTGGCAAACAACATCCCTCCAGCATGCAATCCCGTCGTCTTCGGTGGACGGGACAGGCTCGCTACATTCGGCAGGCCTCTGGCCACTCCTGGCTCTGGCCTTGCCATCCTTTTCTCGGGCCTTGTCGGCGCTGAAGAGATTCCCCCTTCGGCTGTGGCGTTGGTTGTCGCGGCTGGAGCGGCCCCGGCAGGCCGTGGTGGCCTGGACGTCCATCGGCGTGATGGCGGTGGTGCTCGCCTCCCTGCTGGTGGCGTTGGTGACGAGCTGGCCCTGGCTGCTGCGTCCCAGCCTCAGCCCTGGCATGCCGGCCCCCTTTGACGCCAAGGCCCCCAGGGACGCGCGGGTGATTGACAGCGCTGCCCTGGAGCAACGGCGCAGCGTGCTGGGGACACGCTCCCAGGTGCAAGTGGTGGATGAGAGCGCGAGCCGGGCGCTGCAGGATGCCCTCGATCAGCTCCTGAAGCAGCTGCAGCTGCAAATGAGCAGCCGTCTGCCCCGCCTTGATCCCTTCAACCTCTCCGCCGCCGAACGCACCTGGCTGCAGCGGTTGCCTCCCCAGGAGCTGCTCACCTGGCAACAGGCCGTGCAGAAGGCCCAGCTGCGCATGCTCAGCCAGGGGGTGGTGGCCTCCGTGGCGGATGCCCCGCTGCTGGCGGCCGCCCGGCTGCAACTGGAAGATCAGCCCCCGCCCGGCCAGAGCATCGGCAGCCGTCTGGTGGTGCGCAGCCTGCAGGGACGCACCAACCTCCGCGCCGATCGCTTCTTGAGGCAGCAACGCATCGAGGAGCTGGTGACCCAGGAGGGACTGCCCACGATCACGGTGCGCCAGGGAGACCTGATCAGCCGCCAGGGGGAGCCCATCACCCCTCAGACCTTTGACGTGCTGGACGCCTTCGGCCTGATCAACCGCCGGCCCCAACCCTTTGCCTGGATGGGCCATTTCGGTGAGGCGGCGGCCGCCTGCGGCGTGATGGTGCTCGTGATGCGCCGCTGGAAGGCCAGCCTGGAAGCGCGCCAGGCCCTTCTTGCGCTGGCCATGCTCCTGGTGGTGCAGGGTTGCAAGCTCTGGTTGGGGCCCCAGGCCTCCCCCCTGGCCTTGCTCGTGCCCCCCACCCTCCTGCTGGCGCAGGGATTGGGAACAGCGCCCGGGCTGGCCTGGCTCGCCGTGGCGAGCCTGCTCTGGCCCCATCCCCTCGAGCCGCTGTTTGAGTGGCGCCTGCTGCTGGCGTCGCTGGCGGCCGCCCTGGCGGCGATCCTGGCCGGTCGGCAACGGAACCGGGCCCAGCTCCTGCAGCTCGCCGTGTTGCTCCCGGCCGCCGCCGTTCTGGCCCAGGCCTTGATGGGTCAGGTGGCAGGCCTGCTCTGGAACGGGGAGCCGCGCCTGCCGAGGATGCCGGACCTGATGAGCGAGGCGGTGATCGTTGGCTCCCTGCTGATGGGTGGATTGCTGCTCGCGCCCCTGGTGGAGAGTTTCTTCGGGCTGCTCACGCGGGCGCGGTTGATGGAGCTGGCGGATCTGGAACGCCCTCTGCTGCGGCGCCTCTCTCTGGAGGCCCCTGGAACCTTCGAACACACCTTGATGATCCTTGGCCTGGCTGAGGAGGGCGCCCGGGTGATCCAGGCGGATGTGGACCTGATCCGCACCGGCGCGCTCTATCACGACGTCGGCAAACTCCATGGGCCGCAGTGGTTCATCGAGAATCAAGACGGCGCGACCAATCCCCACGACGACCTGGATGATCCGCGCGCCAGCGCACGCATCCTGCAGGCCCATGTGGATGAGGGCCTGAAACTGGCCCGGCGCCATCGCCTGCCCCGGCCCCTGGCCGACTTCATCCCCGAACATCAAGGCACCTTGAAGATGGGCTATTTCTTCCACCAGGCCCGTCAACGTCAACCCGAGGTGCGGGAGGCGGATTTTCGCTACCGCGGCCCCATTCCCCGGAGCCGAGAAACAGGAATCCTGATGTTGGCCGACGGCTGCGAAGCGGCCCTGCGGGCCTTGCCCCCCGACACCACCGAAGCGCAGGCCACCTTGACCGTGCGCCGGATCGTGGAGGCGCGCCAGGAAGATGGCCAGCTTGCGGCCAGCGGCATCAGCCGGGCTGAACTCGAACTCGTCATCCGCGCCTTCGTGCGGGTCTGGCGACGGATGCGCCATCGCCGGATTGCCTATCCACTGCCGGCGGGGAAAGGATTCAGCGCCTGAAGCGGGACGCTTTCTGCGCCTGAAGCGGGGCGCTTTCTTTGTATGAAGCGGGGCGCTTTCTTCGTCTTAAGCGGGGCGCCTTCTGCGTCTTAAGCGGACCACTTTCTGCGTCTTAAGCGGGGCGCTTTCTTTGTATTAAGCGGACCACTTTCTGCGTCTTAAGCAGGCCGCTTTCTGCGCTTGAACCGCGCCGCTCGCCAGAGGCTGAGGCGGCGATGCACGGCGGCTCCGAGCAGGATGGCCCCCAACCCAAGCAGGCCATCCCGCAAAATCTGCGCCAGGCCGCCTGCCCAGTGTCCGCCCTGAAACCCGCTCAACAGGGCGAACATCCAGCTGCTGAAGCTGGTGAGGGACCCCGCGAACCCCATCCCCAGCAGCAGTCGTCGACGGCTGGAGGGGCTGTCCAGGAGACCGGCGACACCGACCACGAAGCAGCCCAGGGTGTTGGCCAGCAGGAGATTGGCGAGCCACCAGCGCAGCAGGGCGCCGGGAATGGCGCCGAGCGCCACCCAGGCCATCGTCGCCAGCCATCCTGGAATCCATCCCCTCATCGCCAGATCCGCGCCAGGGTCAGGCCGAACAGGCAGGCCAGCAGCCCACCCGCCAGGGATGCCATCCCCAGCCGCAGAGCCTCCGGCCGTCCATGGCGCCGCCAGGCGGTCACCAGTTCGGCCATGAGGGTCGAAAAGGTGCTCATGCCCCCCAGAAAGCCGATGGCCAGGGCGAGTTCCAGGGTGTTGCGGGTGTCGGGCCGCCAGTGGGGTTGCAGGCCCGCCAGGAGCCCCAACAGGGCGCAGGCCAGCATGTTGACCCGCCAGGTGGCCCAATGGCGTTTCGGAAGCCTGGCGCCGCCACCGCTCACCAGCCAGCAACGGACCCAGGCCCCTGGAACGGCCCCCAGGGCAACGAGCACGCCGGGGATCAGCGGGTCTGGGGGGATCAAGGGTGCCAATGGCTCAGCCGCCGATGCTCGGGCGGACGCTTCGGCAGGCCATCCAGGGGACCCGCCTGCAAGGGTGACGGTTGCGCCACCATGACCGCTGGAAGGTGAGAGCTTCGACCATGCGCAATCTGTTTGGCAACTACGGCCCGCCGGAGGAGGATGGTCCCATGGCCCCCGGGCCCCCTGATCGCTGGCTGCAGTGGCTGCAGCTGGGGCTGACGGCCACCCTGGTGGTGTTGTTCGTCAACCAGCTGCTGACCTTCCGGGATGTGTACAGCAAGATCGCCCGCCTGCACGAACGCTTGGATCTGCTGGAAAGCCGTCGGATTCTCGACACCGGACCGACCCTGGAGACCAGCCAACGCCAGCTGGAGGAGCGGATGCGGCAACTGGAAAAGGCCCTGAGGGAACTGGGCAGCGAAAGTCAGGCCGGCCCTGCGGGCGATCGGGAGATTCCCGCCTTTCAGGTTCCCCCTCCCCCACGCATGCTGCCTTGAGGCGGTTGACACCGCGTGATGCCAGCTCACCCCTTCACCGCCTCAGCGGTTTGGGTGGGGAGAATGGTTTGCTGCATGGCGATGAACACCAGCAAGACCGGCAGGATGGACACCACAGAACCCGCCGCCACAAGTCGCCAATCCAGGGAGAAGCTTGAAGCCAACTGTTGCAGTCCCAAGGGGAGCGTATACATTTCTGGTTCGTCGACGATGATCAGCGGCCAGAGAAAATCGCTCCAGGTGCCGATGAAAGTGAGCATGCCGAGCGTGATCAGGTCGGGCCGGGCCGCTGGCAGGAGCACGTTCCACCATTCCCCTAAAGGGCTGCAGCCATCCATGCGCGCCGCTTCCTCCAACTCCCGGGGAACGGAAAGAAAACTCTGACGCAACAAAAAGATGCCAAATGCCGTGGTGGCCTGGGGCAACACGAGGGCCAGCAGGGAATTGCGCAGACCCACCTTCACCATCAGCACATAAAGGGGGATCATCACCACCTGGAAGGGAATCAGCACAGTGGCCACGATCAGGGCCAGCACGGCCCCCCTGCCGCGAAAGGACAGGCGGGCCAGGGGATAGGCGGCCAGGGAGGAGAAGAGAAGATTGGCCACCACGGCCAAGCCGCTGACCAGGGCACTGTTGCGCAGATAGGTGCCCATGGGATTGTCACGAAACAAGCGGCCATAGGCCTCCAGGCTCGGCCGACCGGGGAGAAGGGCGGGGGGGCTGGTGAAGATGTCTTCGGTGGCGCCTTTCAATGAGGTGCTCACCAGCCAGAGCAGGGGGAGAAGGGTGAGCAGGGCCAAAAGGAGCAGCAGGGCCAGCTGGAGGCCGGTGGGTATGGTCGGCTGGCCGGAATCGGGGCGGCGGGTCACAGCCGGGGCAGCTCCGCCAGGGGCAGGGGGGTTTTCTGGGGATGGAGGGGAGCCCGCTTCTCCCCGGCCACCAGCCGGTTGAGGGCGTTCACGAAGGCCTGGGCGGCCGCCACCACGATGTCGGTGTTGGCGGCATGGCCGGAGTAGAGGGTGCCGTCGCGGCGCAGCCGGATGGTGACCTCCCCCATGGCATCGATGCCCTCGGTGACGCTCTTGACGGAGAACTCGATCAGTTCGTTGGGGACATCGGCCAACCGATTGAGGGCTTGACACACCGCGTCCACCGGGCCCGTGCCGATGGCGGCCTGACTGCTCTGAACGCCCTCGGCGGTTTCCAGGGTGACGGTGGCCGTGGGCAGAAGCCCTGTGCCGCAGCTCACCTGCACGCGCTTGAGCAGGAAACGGGCCTCATCCTGCAGCTGCACCTGTTGGCTGACGATCGCCTCAAGATCCCGATCACTGACGTCTCGCTTCCGATCCGCCAGATCCTTGAAGCGGGCGAAGGCCTCATCCAGGTCGGCCCGATCCAGGTGATAGCCGAGCTCCTCCAAGCGCGCCCGGAAGGCGCTGCGGCCCGAGAGCTTGCCGAGGGAGAGGCGATTGTCCGCCAGGCCGACGGTGCGAGCGTCGATGATCTCGTAGGTGAGGCGGTTTTTGAGCACGCCGTCTTGATGGATGCCCGATTCATGGGCAAACGCATTGGCGCCGACGATGGCCTTGTTGGGTTGCACGGCCATGCCGGTGAGGTTGGAGACCAAACGGGAGGTTTTGGTGATCTCCTCGGTGCGCACGGCCGTGAGGGGTTCGCTGCTTTCGGGCGGGCGACCGAGATAAGGATTGAAATAGGCGCGCCGCACGTGCAAAGCCATCACCAGCTCCTCCAAGGAAGCGTTGCCGGCCCGTTCGCCGATGCCGTTGATCGTGCACTCGAGCTGGCGGGCGCCCTGCTTGACGGCCTCGAGGAAGTTGGCCACGGCCAGGCCGAGGTCGTTGTGGCCATGGACGGAGAGCACGGCCTGATCGATGTTGGGCACCGACCGATCGATGCCGGCGATGAGGGCGCCGAATTCCGCGGGCGTGGCGTAGCCCACGGTGTCGGGGATGTTGATGGTGGTGGCACCGGCCTCGATGGCCGCCGTGATCACCTCATGCATGTAGGCGGGATCACTGCGGCCGGCGTCCTCGCAGGAGAATTCCACGTCGTCGACCAGGGAGCGGGCATAGGCCACCATCTCGCGCGTGATGTCCAGCACCTCGGCCCGGGTTTTGCGCAGTTTGTGCTCCAGGTGGATGTCGCTGGTGGCGATGAAGGTGTGGATGCGCCGGTGGGCCGCCGGGGCCACGGCCTCCGCGCAGGCCTTGATGTCCCCCCGTGCCGCCCGGGCCAGGCCACAGATCACCGGCCCCTCCGGCGTGCCGACAAGGGCGGCGATGCGCTGCACGGCGTTGAAGTCGCCGGAGCTGGCGAAGGGAAAGCCGGCCTCGATGATGTCCACCCCCAGGCGGGCGAGCTGCTGGGCGATAGCGAGCTTTTCCTCCAGGTTGAGGCTGGCGCCGGGGGATTGCTCGCCATCCCGAAGGGTGGTGTCAAAGATCAGGACGCGGCCGGGATCGCAGGCCATGGGAGAACGAGGGGGCCCGTAAAACGGAGTGACTATGAGTTATCCCATTGTAAGGGCACGTCCGGGAGGGTCCGGGCCAAGCGATCGGCACCCCCGGGCCCGGGACCCCCTTCCAAGCCGGCAGGGGGCTCGGACAAAGCTCCCCCTTCCAATGGGTGGAACGTTCCAACCTGGCAAGCCGCAACGCCGATTTGTCTTTTTTTTGCGGGTCACAGCAAACCGCTGAAAAGATCAGTGCGGAACGAGACCTGAAGCCCGGCCTCTTCCTCCCGCAACGGGGAGACCTCCTTCTCGGGCTCAAAGCTTGATCCAAGGAGGACCCCCCATGGGCGACCCCGCGATCCGGCGAGCGCCCCTGAGCCGCGTCCTGTCGAGCCGTAAAGTTCCCCAACCGCAGGATCTCCATGGCCGCAGGAGCTTTGGCCCTGGTGCTCCACGCCCACCTTCCTTACGTCCGATCCGGAGAGGCTGGCTCCCTGGAGGAAGACTGGTATTTCCAGGCCCTTCAAGAGTGCTACCTCCCCCTGCTGCGCGTCCTGGAAGCGGCCCGGGCGGATCCGGCCCAGCGCCCCCGGATCACCATCGGTCTCTCTCCGACCCTGCTCTCCCTGCTCAGCGACGGCACCCTGAACCAGGGATTCCTGCCCTGGCTGCGGCTGCGACGGGAGCTGCTCAACGACGCCCCCGCCACCCTTCAGGAGGCCGCCACGGCCCTGGCCGAGGAGCTCGACAGGGTGGCCCGCGAGTGGCGGGAGTGCGACGGGCAGCTGCTGGAACGCTTCCGCCACCTGCGGCAGGCCGGGGTCGTTGATCTGATCACCTGCGCCGCCACCCACGGCTATTTGCCCCTGTTGCGCGACTCCCCTGAGGCGGTGCGCGCCCAACTCCTCACCGCCGTGCGGGAGCATCAGCGCCTGCTCGGGGAGCGTCCCCTCGGGATCTGGCTGCCGGAGTGCGCCTACTACGAGGGCCTCGATCAGCTCCTGCTCTCCTGCGGCCTGCGCTACAGCCTGCTGGATGGCCATGGCCTGCTCCATGCCCAGCCGCGCCCGCGCTACGGCGTCTACGCGCCGATCTGCTCCCCCGCCGGGGTGGCCTTCTTCGGGCGCGACAGCGCCTCCACCCTGCCGGTGTGGAGCGCCAGCCAGGGCTATCCCGGCGATGGCGTCTATCGGGAATTCCATCGCGATCTGGGCTGGGATCTGCCCGAGGAGCACCTCCGCGCCCTCGGCATCGGCAGCCGTCGCCCCCTGGGCCTGAAGCTGCATCGGGTGACGGCCCAAGGCTGCCCCCTGGAACACAAGCAGCCCTACGGACCCGCCCTGGCCCGGAGCCGGGTGGCCGAGCATGCCGCCGCCTACCTGCGCAGCCGGTTGGAGCAGCTCCATGGGCTCACGAACACCATCGAGCGCCCGCCCCTGCTGGTGGCGCCGTTCGACGCCGAGCTGTTTGGCCACTGGTGGTTCGAGGGCCCCCGTTTTCTCGGGGAGCTTTTCCGCCAGGGCCCCGCCGAGGAGCTGCGCTTCACCCATCTGCGGGAGGTGCTGGCGGAGGGCCTGCCCCTGCAGGTGTGCCAGCCCTCCCCCTCCAGCTGGGGCCAGGGGGGCTATCACGACTACTGGCTCAACGACAGCAACGCCTGGGTGGTGCCCGAATGGCAGCGGGCCTCCCGGGCGATGGTGCGGCGGGTGAACCGGGGGGTGGGCAGTGCGGAGCAGCGCCGCTGGCTCACCCAGGCCGGCCGGGAGCTGCTGCTGGCCCAAAGCTCCGACTGGAGCTTCATCCTGCGGGCGGGCACCACGACGGAACTGGCCCGGGAGCGCATCCATCGCCACCTCGACCGCTTCTGGCGCCTGATGGACGCCATCGAAAATCACACCCCCCTCAAGCCCGAGTGGGTGCGGGCCGTGGAGCGGGAGGACGGCCTCTTCCCCACGCTCAACGCCGCGGATTGGACAACGCGGCCCTGAGCCGCCGAGCGGGTCCGGGGCTGCGCATGGCAAGGTTCACCCTGTGTAGCGTGCGCCACCATCGCCTCCGCTTCAGGGCGCCCCATGAGTCCAGGCCTGTTCACCCAGTCGTCGTTGTTCGGCATCGGCATCGCCTTCAGCCCGCTGCACATCGGCGTGGTGACCCTGCTGTTGCTGGGCCGCTCGCCCCTGCGCCGCTCCTTTGCCTACGTGCTCGGCTGGACCCTGGCCAATGTGCTGGCGGTGGCCCTGCTCCTGCTCCTCGGCAGTCACTTCGCCCTGAGCCTGGCCCACGGCGAGCGGGAGCAGGTGTTGATTGACCTGGTGGGAGCCGGGGGCCTGCTGGCGTTGGGCCTCTATCAGCTCACGCCCCAGGCCACAATCGGCGAGGAGGGCATGGCCCTGCGGCTGATGACCCGCCTGCCCGACTTCAGCGACGGCGTTCTGGTGGCGATCGGTGCCGCTGGCGCCCTGTTGACGCCGGAAAACCTGGTGTTTTATCTCAAGGAGGCCGGATTGATGCTGATGAACCACCCTGGCCTCTCCGCTGATCTGGAACTCACGAGCCTCTACGCGCTGATGGCCAGTTCCCTGCTGTTGCTGCCGCCCCTGGCCTGGATCGGCAGCCGTGGCGGGATCCGAGCCGCCATCGAGCGACTGGAAGATTGGTTGCAGCACAGGGCCGAACCCCTGGTGGGAGTGTTGGCCCTGCTGATTTCGGCTTACCTCTTTTATGAGGGCATCCACGGGATGGAGGTGATGGCGGGGGCGGTGGCTTGAGGGCGCGTGATGGAGGAGGGCAGGGTGGTGGTGCGTCGCCGAAAGGTTCGGGGACTGGCGGAAGCGGCCACTGTTGGGCTATCCGTCAATGCATCGGAAGCCACAATGTCCGCACCGCATAATTCTGTTTTTAAACATGATAATTTGATTGACCCTAACAACAAGTCTATCCATCTTCTGCCTTCCGCCCGATCATTATACCTATAATCACCAGGCCTATGCTTGTAAACAGTATCGCCAAAGACGCTTTGATAGCCTCAGAATAAGTATTCAGTTCCCGCTGTATTGCATTGCCAATAACAACTAAACCAAAGGCGCTTCCGGCAATCACAAACACAATGGGAAAAATGGATTGTGGAAGATAGCGATCTCTCGCCTTGATGGTTCTCCGCAAATTGGAGGGTGCGCATTGATATCCCGAAGCTTCTGCATCCTCCACGACTTAACAAAGTTCTCGCGCTGGATTTCAGCAGTGCGAATAGATCGCTGAATATAAAAAGCCACTAGGACACCAGTGATCGAAAGGCCTGCTAAAATAAATTGCTAAAGGACTCTGGGATTGGGAGCTACATCAATTTTGGCTGATTTCTGGAAGATAATAGCAAAACCCGCAAACAGAAACGGCTGACTACTCAGTCAGCAACCAGGTCAGGCGATGATTAACGAGAAGATTTTCATGTTCTAACGCTGAACGAATGCGTTTCCAGAACGATGTCTACATCATGAAATTCATCCCAGTTTTCATACTCAGGTTGAAGAGTCTCTTGCAAGCCTCCTTGCGTAAGGGATGCTGCATTTGATTGGCTTAATCATGTTTTGCCATTTCCTTGGTGAGTGGAAGGCATTCAAGAATAGGAATCCTGTTTGTGGAAGTTTTCTCGGTCTCCCATTGTAACGGTGATCATTGGATTCGGTGCGAGTAACCACTTCAGGCATCGCCGCGACTCAATATAGATCTGCGGGTCACGCGTTGCCCAGGGCGCAGGCAAGCCCAACGACCGGAATCACGCGGCCGCGCCAAACGAACCTCCATACCGCGCGACCTTATCGCGGCTCGCGCGCTTCCCCCTTGTTCGGCGATACTCACGATCACGGCTTGGACGCTTTGGGAACACGGCCTTGACGAAACACGTCCAGACCAGTATGCACTGACTCCCACATGTTCTTCTCTTCCTCGTCGTCGGGGGTGTTTCGCTGCAAGAGCCACATGGTGCATATCTCGTCCTTTCCCTCCTTGTTGAGAGTATGTTGCCCGACCCATGTGGCGACGGAACCGTGGGTCGTACCGTCATCAATCGGACGTCTCCAGTTCACCGTAAACGAGATCACGTCGCCGTTAACGGTCCCAGTGACCGGGTAGAACGCATCGGGCGTCGGTCCGGTGTTGGTCCGGTATCGGCCGCTGATGGTTCCCGTCTTCGCATCAGACTTGACTTCCATCTCCGAGCCCAATTGGTTGTGCCACCAGCCGTCGAGATTGGGCGTTGGATCATGCTTTACAGGAGGGGGTGACGCCGCGTGAGCGGCGACACCTACCGTCAGCCCGAACAGGACAAGCAGGGCGGGTG
>JBKDTB010000267.1:0-3722 GCA_046340515.1 Cyanobacteriota bacterium
AAAGGGGGGCCGAGTTGCCTATTGCCCTTCCACCATCTCGTGATTGACCATCGGCTGCAGATCCGACCCGGCCAAGAGCCTCACCACCCCATCCCGACAGAAGGCGATGCCGGAAGGGGATGGAAGTCAGCGACCCGAAACGTCTGTAAAGAACGTCAAAGAGTCTGGCCGCCCGTGAACGATCCAGTTAGTTTCACAACATCATTTCCCCCCTACCACCAATGTCATCACCGATGTCATCCTCCAGCCTTCTCCCTGTCATCCGGTTCACCCCAAAAGCTGTTGAGCCCATCGCGACCGCCCCATTGGCTCGGGGGTCGAAAGTTGCGCTTCGCCAGGGCACCTCTTTGCGAAGCGCGATGCGATGGCTGGGCAAAACATGTCTTCTCGCCGCCGGAATGTTCACGGCTCTGACCGCTCTTTCGGTGCCTGTGGAGGCCAGGAGTTCTTGGAGCGCAACGGGAATTTACTTTTGCACGAATAATCCCTTGTTTCCCGTGGCCCCACCCTGTGTCAACCCCTTCCCGCGCAAAGGGTGGTTGGCCATGTTGGATTGGGCTCCTGACCCAACAGCGCGCCTTGCCAGCTTCTCCACCACCTTTGACTACGACCCCGCCGTGTTGACCTTCAACCGTGATGCCACGACCTTGCTCTGCGACCTGCGATCCCCCGGCGTCACCCCGTTTTGTCCGAGTTTTCCTCCCGGCCAGGGCACCACACCGCTGATCTCCTGGTCCGGTGAATACATCACCGATCAAACAGGCTTGACGATCACGGAAGATGCCACGGGCCTGCCCTCCGTCACTGTGAACTACACCGCCCCCACTCCCCTCACCTTGACGGGCGAGAGAAACTTTCTGGCGCTGGCCTTTGACCTTCTGGTACCTCTTGAAGCCGGCGCCACTGTCACCTACAGCCCAACCCTTCTTCCCGATGCCACAGTAGCGATGACAAATGCGAGCTGCCTGGACGACGCTGGCGTCGCCATGGCTTGCGACTCCAACCATCCATCACTTTCCTTCAGGATTGACCCCGTGCCCGCCCCGCTGGCGGTGGGCGGGCTGCCGGTGATGGTGCACGCCAGCCGCCGGATGCGTCAGCGGATCCGCCAGGTCGGCCGTTGAGATCAGCCTGCCCAGTCCATGGGGGAGGAGGGCCCCTCCGCTGGGACAGGCCAACGCAATCCACGCTAATTGTGTTGAAATCAACAAGAAAAGCCGTTCGCGTGTTGACAGGCTACCAACAACCAAGTAGGAAGTAAAGTTGTTTCCCATGCGACTCAATGTCGTACTCTGATTTTAGGTCAAAATTTAGCTTCCTCATAAAAGAAGCAATTCAAACCAACCCGGAACTTCACCATTCTTTGGAAGATCTTGCTTCTGAACTCGAGGACATTCGCCAAACCGGAAATCCTTTGAACCTTCTTCTGAAGAACTTTGCAACCAGCAACCATTCTAATCTGTCAGAAGAACTCTATAATGGTTTCATTAGCCTCTCCTTCGACATAGAATCACTCTTCGACGGTGGGGCGACGCCTAAGCAGCTAAGTGTCATCATGGATGGTGATCTTGGGAGAGAAATAAAAGAATTACTATCCTGAGACGAATCCACCCTCAACACAAGTAACTTGTCGGTGCAGAAGTCTCGCCCCTGTCCAAAACCGATTCAAATTACAATTAGTTTAACTACCTCCTGCGATCATTTTACGACCAGTAATTTCCTGTTTTCAATTCTATTTAAATAACGAGCTTATCTCACTCGCCCATAATCTCATTTCTTCCTGCAGATGGAGATTAGGTCCAGGTATCGGGGAAGCTCCGGCAAGCTGCCCATGGCTATTTTCCGGAGCTTTTTGATTGGGATCTTGGCCCTGAGCCAGGGAGTCTTCTGGTATTTTTCCAGGACTTCCTGAGTCTATTTCTCAGCGTCGCTCAAGCGATGATCGACTTGAGGAGTTGTGCAGAACCCAAGGGGCAAGGACAGCCCTAAAGCGAACAATGAGTCGGCATTGGTTTTTCTTTTGCAGAGGCCAACTATCATCATGTATACGGCATGGCTCTTGGTCTTCCCCCATGACTTCAGCTGCACGAGTACAACATGGTGAAGATTGAAATCGACCCTGAGGGACCAGGTCATTGGATGGGTCGCGATGTGGAATCGCGAGTAACGCCTGGCCAGTGTTGCCTCCCGACGCTGGCGGACCGCGTGGGCGGGGGGTCCACTCAGCCCTCCTCCTCCACCCAGGTGCTGGCCACATGCAACTCCTGGAGCTGCTTGGGGGTGACGCCCGCGGGCGCCCGAGTGAGGAGGCAGCGGGCCTGCTGGGTTTTGGGGAAGGCGATCGTGTCGCGAATCGACTCTTCCCCCGCCAACAACATCACCAGGCGATCCAGGCCGAAGGCGATGCCGCCATGGGGCGGAGCCCCCATGTCGAGGGCCTCCATGAGGAAGCCGAACTGGGCCTCTGCTTCCTCCAGGGGCAGGCCGATGGTTTGCAACACCTGCCGTTGCAGGGCCGAATCGTGGATGCGCAGGGAGCCGCCGCCCAGCTCCAGGCCGTTGAGCACCAGGTCGTAGGCGCGGGCGCGGGCGGTGGGCAGTCGTTCCGCCCAGGCGGCCGGATCGGCGCCGAGGTCTTCGGCGTTGGGGGCGCAAAAGGGATGGTGGAGGGCTTCCAGACGGTTTTCGTCGGCGTTGAACTCAAACATCGGGAAATCGACGACCCAGAGGAAGTTCCAGGCGTTGTTGTCGCGATCGGCGGGCACCAGGCCCAGCTCCCGCGCCAGGAACTGGCGCACCCGATCCAACGCCTTGTTCACCGTGGCGGTGTCGCCGGCACCGAAGAGCAGCAGGGTGCCCGGCTGGGCGCCGGTGCGGGCCAACAGTTCGGCCTTCTTCTCCGCGCTGAGGTTGTCTTTGATGGCGCCGATCGTGTCGATCTCGCCGCCTTCCCGCACGCGGATGAAGGCCAGCCCCCCCGCACCCGCCGCCTGGGCCTCGCCGAACACATCCCCGCCCGGTTTGATGCGCACGTTGCTGATCGCCTCGTTGCCCCCCGGCACGGCGATGCACTTCACCGCCCCGCCCGCCGCCACCGCGCCGCTGAACACCTTGAAACCCATGTCGGCCACGATGTCGCTCACGCTCACCAGCTCCAGGCCGTAGCGGGTGTCGGGTCGGTCGGTGCCGTAGCGCTCCATCGCCTCCGCCCAGGTGAGTCGCGGAAAAGGCAGGGGCAGATCGATCCCCTTCACCGCCGTCCAGATGGCGGCGATCAGCCGTTCGTTGAGCGCCAGGATCTGCTCTTCGTCCAGAAAGCTCATCTCCATGTCGAGCTGGGTGAACTCCGGCTGGCGATCCGCCCGCAGATCCTCATCGCGGAAGCAGCGGGCGATCTGGTAGTAGCGCTCCAGCCCCCCCACCATCAGGAGCTGCTTGAAGAGCTGGGGCGACTGGGGCAGGGCGAACCACTCCCCGCCGCACACCCGCGAGGGCACCAGATAATCGCGAGCTCCCTCCGGCGTGGAACGGGTGAGCACGGGGGTTTCCACCTCGATGAAGCCCTCCCCCTCCAAACAGCCGCGAATCGCCCGCACCGTGGTGTGCCGCAGGCGCAGGTTGCGGGCCATCCGCGCCCGGCGCAGATCCAGATAGCGATGCTAGAGGCGCAGCTCCTCCCGCACCGTCTCCTCGTCGTGCACCGACACCGGGAAGGGGAGCAC
>JBKDTB010000268.1:0-3779 GCA_046340515.1 Cyanobacteriota bacterium
TGCGGCCAGGATGGACCCAAGGGTTGGAGCCAATCTTGGAACAACGGTTGAGGACTGGATTCAAGATGAATCGCCGCACCTTTCTGCGCTGGTTGCCCCCCTCCCTCCTGGCCACTGGCCTGTGGGCCGAGCGGTTGGCGAACCCTCGGCCTGCCTTTGCCCTGGGGGGTGAAGGTCCCAAGGCAGGGGATCCAGCGCCTCCCTTCCGCTTGCCTGGAGTCGCGCCAGCCACCACCCCCGGCCAGGACCCGGAGGAGGTGAGCTTGTCGTTGGAGGATTTCCGGGGTCGTTGGCTGGCGCTTTACTTCGATCCTGCGGATTTCACCCCTGGCTGCACGTTGGAAGCCCGGGGCTTCCAACGAGACTTGGCCAACTTCCATGCGCTCGGCGCCGAAGTGGTGGGCGTGAGCACCGACACCGTGGACAGCCATGGCTCTTTTTGCGGTTCCGAAGGCCTGGCCTATCCCCTCCTCTCCGATCCCGAGGGCGCCATGGTGCGCCGCTATGGCTCCTGGCTGGCGCCATCCGCCCTGCGCCACACCTTTTTGATCGATCCGGAGGGCATCGTGCGCGCCCGCTGGCTCGGCGTGCGCCCCCTCGGCCACAGCCAGGAGGTGTTGGCGGCGATTCGGGAGTCGCAGGCGGTTTGAGCTGGGGGCCGGAGGCCGAACCACCTCCTCAACCGAGGTCTCGGCCCAGGAGCAGATCCCGCGCCGTGTTCACCAGTTGCATGGTGTCGTGGGCACCGCCGCGGTCGGGATGGTGCTCGGCGGCGCAGCGTTTCCAGGCTTGATTCACCTGGCTGATGGACAACCGGCCCGAGAGGGGCAGGTGGAGGCGTTGGCGGGCCACGATGGCGTCCAGGTCGGGATGCTTGCCCAGGGGTCCCCAGTCGCCCTTGCTCAGGCCAGCGCCGCGCTTGCCCGCACCTTTTCCGCCGCCCTTGCGGGGGCTGCCCTTGGCGGCTCGCCCCTGGCCGCCAAAGCCCTTGCGCTCCGCTGGCTCCCCCACCGCGGGCTCCGCTGCCGGGGGCTGGTCCTGGCCAGGGGTGCCGCTGGTGGTGATCAGGGCGTGGGGACGCTCAAGCGTGGGTTGGGGCATGGCAGGACACTCGTCTGACCAGTTTGGGGTAACGGCGGATCAGAGGATCACCACGGGGTCAAGGGCGCTGATCGTGTAGCTGCTCAGATGCAGCAAGCCATCGCTGCTCTCATCAAACCCGGCCACCCCGTCATTGAAGCCGATGTAGACACCCGACTGGCCCGCCACGGTGAAGGCTTGGGCGGAGTTGGGGGTGAACACCGCTGCCGTCAACACCTCCCCAATGGCCGCCGCGGAGAGCTCGGTGGCCTCCCCCGCCACTGCCGTGAGGGTGGTGCCTGGGACGGGGGCCATCAAGCGATCCTCACTGCCGTAGTCGGTGATCACGTCGATCCCGCTGAGGCTGGAATCCTTGAGGGCCTGCAAGCCAAACGTGTCGATGCCGCCGTTGCCTGTGAGGATGTCTGCGTGCGGTGAACCCACCAGGCGATTCCGGGAGGCGCTGCCGGTGAGCACACCACGTGCGCCGAACTTGCTGAGGTTGATCCCTTCCATCCCCGTGATCACCGTGGGTGGGCTTTCAGGGATATGGATCATTCCCTCCAGAAATTGAAATTGATTTTCAGCACTGAGATCCATGTGGATTGCCTGAGCGAGCGTGGCGCCAATCAACCGCAACCGGTCGTAACCCTCGCCACCATCGAGGCGATCACCCCGATCAAGGTGCAGTGCATTGATGTTGAACACATCGCGATCGCCTAACCCCCGGAGGTCATCCATTAATGGTGAAGCCTGCAACACATCGCGCTCACTGGTGCCCTCCATCTCATGGATGTCGGTCACATCGATATTGAAAATCCGTTCAAAACTGGCACCGTTTGGATCGGTGACGCCTACGCGGATGCTGTAGCTGGGCTGGGTTTCATAATCGGGTGTTGTTTTGAGGCGCAAACTGAAGCCCTCAATCGTGAAGACTTGGTTGTCGGCGTCTCCCGCGCCAGGAACCAGTTGAAAGGTTAAGTTACTTAAGTTTACACCCAACCAGAGAAACCAGCCGATGATAGAATTAGCTTCCAGATTTTCATAAAGTTCATCGGTGCTTAACTGCAGATTTGTGGGTGGTTGATTCAGATTGATTGCAAACAGTTCCTTGTCTCCATGCAACCAGTCATTGGCTGTGAAGTAGAGCTTGTTGTTGGCGGCATCGTAGGTCAGGTTGGTGGGGTTGGCATCTCCATGGGGGTTGAGATCGGTGACTCGGGCCGTGCCATCCGGGGTGCCATCGCTGCGCCATACTTCCTGGCCGGCTGCACTGTCGCGAGTAGTGAAGTAGAGATGACCATTGGCATTGGTGAGGTGGTCAATGGCTCCAGCTTCCGAGCCGATTGTTGGAGCCTCCAGGAGCAAACGTGTTCCCAGTGGGGTGCCATCGGTGCTCCAGAGTTGATTGTTGTTGCCAACAAAGAAGATCTGGTCATTGACCACGGTCAGCTGATAGGCACCAGCAAGGGTTGGAAGATCCACAACCTTGATCGTTGAGGCTGCCGTGCCGTTGGTTTTCCAGAGTTGCACGCCAGAGAATTCCCTGGTGGTGAAGTAAAGGCTGTCCTGGAAAAGGGTGAGGTTTTCGGGTTCAGATCCGGCATAGCCTTTGGCCAGGTCTTTCACGAGGGTGGTCTTGACGCCATCGGTTCGCCATAACTCTCGGCCGCGAACCCGGTCATCAGCGGAGAAATAGAGAGCCCCAGCAAAGACGAACAGGTGATCTGGATTGGAGCCCTGTGCTCCGGCGGCCAGATCACGCACCAGGCGGGTGCCTTTTCTTGTGCCATCGGTCCGCCAGAGTTCCCTTCCATAGGTTGCATGATCCGCCGTGAAATACATCACATTTCCGATTGCCGCATCATCAAAGAACCAGGGCTCTGAACCGCTTACGCCCGGATTGATGTCTTGGATCACCTTGGTGCCTTTGACGGTGCCATCGCTGGTCCATAGCTCCCTGCCGTTTTCGGTGAAATCAGAAAAGAACAGGCGATCTTCCGTGGCCACCAGTTGGCTGAGCGCGGAGGAGTGGCTCAGCTGGATCAAGCTCCCACTTGCCGAGGTGCCATCGCTTCGAAACAGGCCATAGCCAGCATCACCAGACGCAAAGAAGAAGAGCTGATTGCCCATCACCGTGAGTTCCCTGGGCTCGGAACTGCCCCAGGTGGCGATGTCGTGAACCAGCTGGGTGCCTGCGGAACTGCCATCGGAACACCACAATTCCTGACCAAACAGGCTGTCGTAGGCCGAGAAATAGAGACGATCCTGAAACAACGTCAGCTCTTGGATCACACTTCCCATGGTGGTTGGGTTGAGCTCCAACGGGATCGTGCCTGTTGGGGTGCCATCCGACTGCCACAACTCGCCACCCGTTTGGTAGAGGCCATCCGTGTCGGCCACAGCGATGAGGTGGTGGTTGAAGGCCGACAGCTCCCGCGGCATGGATCCACGGGTTCCGGGGACCAGATCCCGCACCAGCCCCGTGCCGGCCTGGGTGCCATCGCTTGACCAGAGCTCTTCTCCCGTGCCGGAATCAAAGGCATTGAAATAGAAGCGACCATCCACAGTCGTGCCGGGTACCCCGTAGGCGACGGTGTCTGGACAATCGGCGACTTTTCCGATCGTGAGGCCATCCGTTTGCCAGAGTTCGATCGATTTCGGGCCCCGGTTGAAGAAATACAGACGGCCCTCGCTGT
>JBKDTB010000269.1:0-15918 GCA_046340515.1 Cyanobacteriota bacterium
TCTGCACGAACCCCCATCTCTGCGAGAACCTCCGCAGCGCTGCTCGGGACCCTTCAGCTCTGCGCGGACCGCCCAGCAAGGTTCTGGAAGGGCGCCCAGCTGACCTGTTTGCTCTGAACGGGATGCGACCCGGCGTTTTGAGAACTGTTCAGGGGGGCATGCGTCCGAGGGGTCGTGGCCCCAGCCCGGGCATCGCCCAGGTTGCTGAAGGCGTTCCAGGGGCTAAGGGACGCAGAGCTGTGGTTTCACCCAGGCCATCGGCAGGGTTCTGGAAGCGTTGCACGCCCACAAAAATTTGATCTCGAAGCGTTGTCTGAGGGTGTTGTCAGTCATCGTCGCCGATGCACGCTCCACCGTCCTGAAGGGCGCATCTCATGGGCTGCGGCGGCCCAAAGAGCTGTTCGGGCTCCCTTCCCTGACGTGACGAAACACACGTTCATCCCCTTGGCCCCCGCATACGCTCGTGGCTCCGTGCATCCGATCCATGGATCCAGGTCCAGCCTCTTCCTCACCACGGCCGGGCGCGCGTGTCGGTCATGTTCAATCGCTTTGGCGATATCCGGTGAAATCGATGTTGGGGGAGTGTCTCGAAAGCCTCTCCATCGAACCGCGCGGCGTGGTGGGTGATCGCAGCCATGCCCTCTGGGACGAAGAGACGCGCAAGGTGGCCAGCGCGAAGAATCCGCGACGGTGGGCCGATCTTTTGCGTTTCCGGGCCCGTTTTGAACGGGACCCCCTCCGCGCCCCGCCACTGCCGGCGGTGGTGGTGGAGGGCCCGTTTGAAGGACCGGATGGTCCGCCGGAGACCCTCCGCAGTGACGACCCATCCCTGGAGAGCCGGCTCAGCGCCAGGTTCGGCCGTTGCCTCCGCCTTCTCGACCAGCCCCCGGAGGCGGCCAGCCTGGAGCAATACTGGCCTGCGGTGGAGGGTCGGGAGTTTCAGGAGTTGACGAACGAATTGCGCCTGCCGGAAGGCACCTTCTTTGACGCCTGCCCCATCCATGCCCTCACCAACGCCACCCTGGAGCACTACCGCCAGCTTGAGCCCCAGCTCGACTTCGCCGTGGAGCGCTTCCGACCAAACATCCTCATCCAAACGGAAGGCCCCGCCACGGGCTTTGTGGAAGACTCCTGGGCGGGAGGGATCCTGGCGATCGGGAGCGAGGTGCGCCTGCGCGTTGACGGCGACTGCCCCCGCTGTGTGATAACCACGCTCCCCCAGGGCACCCTGCCGGAAACGATGGAGATCCTGCGGGCCACGGCACGCCACAACAAGGTGCTGGCCGGTGTCCGCCTGAGCGTGGTGCAGCCCGGTGCCGTGGCGATCGGGGATTCTCTGCATTGGTGGCCCGCCTGAGGGTCTTCCCCCACGATGGCTCGCAGGCGCGCGAAGATCAAAAACAAGGCTGCGATCACTCCGGGATCCATCACCTGAAGACCGGCCCAAGACAGCGGACCCCTCGTCGCATTCCCTTGGCGGGTGAAGCGGCTTTGGACGCGTGGTGTCGCCTCCATTCTTGAGCCCTCTTCATGAAGACCTGTTGCCACCGGTCAAGACCTGTGTCGGTTGGTGCGCGGCACTTGCGAGCCCCTGTCGGAGGATCCATCGTGGCTGCATCGGCATTCGGAGGCTCCACAGATGGAAGACAGCCCCCCTGAGCACCAGCAAGGAGTGCGCTGACGATCCGGCTCCTGCTCCAACATTTCTC
Source organism: Cyanobacteriota bacterium (assembly GCA_046340515.1). GTDB lineage: Bacteria > Cyanobacteriota > Cyanobacteriia > PCC-6307 > Cyanobiaceae > Cyanobium. Next base: position 1,710 of record JBKDTB010000269.1, read on the forward strand.
GACGGATCTCTGACGTTCCTGGCGTGTGCCGTCCTGGAGGGGTGACACGCCGTCCACCGCACCGATTCAGGTGCCCCGGATTCCATCGAACGTCCCAATCGACACCTGGCCCCAGGTGCCAGCGCCAGCCGCTCCACCCGCCCCCACCGCCTGATCCGACGGCGCAGCCAACACACACCCGGGGCCAGCGCTTCGGGTGTTTTGCTGGGAGGGTCCGTCCGCCATCAGCGCTTCCAGGACGCCGCTCTGATCCTTGCAGGAGTTCCCCGAACGGCTGCCCTCGTCGCCGACCGCATCCCGTCGGCGACCGCATCCCGTCGGCGACTCCGCAACGGCGGGCCGCTCCCTTTTGCGGCCTCGATCAACCCGGATCGGGGCGCTCGCTGAGCGGAGCACGCTGGCGGAGGCGCGGGCCCAAGAGCAACCAGCGGGGACGGGTTACTGGAAGCCCAAACGCAGGAAGAGTTTCCCAAGCTGTTTCATGAATACAAAATATAAGAATGAAGCAAAAATCAAGCCCAAAGAGAAGCCGATTGCATGGATCAAGCCGCTGCCCTCTGAATGGAAGGGTTTGCAATGTATCGATGGACTAATCTTTGCAAGGTAATCCATCACGATCGGATTTGAAGCATAGGCCGGACAAACCTTTTTGTGGATCGCGAGAGTGTAAACAGCTCCGATAGGAATGGCCGTGAAGAAGGCAAACTTGGGTCTCCAGAGCAAGGACATTGTTTCAACTTGTCCTTGCTGCCTCCTGGTGTAAAGCCTCAAGATTGTCGCTGCCCAGTAAAGTGCCGTCAAAAGAGAGGTCGAGTTGATGATGAAGAGTTCAAATCTTAAGCGCGAGATTGCATCCTGGATGGCGTTGACCGCAGCCATGGCCTCTGGAGTGGCGAAGTTCTGAAACAGCTTGAGGCCAGTAATATAGGAAATTCTGGTATCATTGGTCGCTGATGAGATGATCCCCCTAAGAGATGTAAGAACTCTGTTGCAGGCAAGCCCAAACAAGATGAGTAAACCATAGGTGTTCCAGAGTTTTTGCGGTGTCCATCGCATGGCGCAAGTCTCCTGAACAGTAGAACGTGATGACCTTGTCAGGGCCTGTGGCGATTAGGATAAGAGTTCTTACTCACGCTGCTTCGGCGGCAGGGTGAGGGTCCATGGAGGCCTCTGCAGTCCAGGGCCTGCCTTCCTGGCTTTGATCCTCTGCCTTCCGCCTCTTTGGCGGCCCCGGGAGCGGGCGGTGGAGATCTGGCGGGGGAGAAACTGGAATGGCGGTGTGGCTGGAGCTGGTCACGCGGCTGGAAGCGGCCAAGGCGTTTGGGGGGTGGTCCTTGCTCTGGAGGCGGTCTGGGTTTTTGCTTTGGCGCTGGATTTCACCTCCCCCTCCGACGCGTCCACAACCCAACCACTCCCCATCCCGCCCCGCCGCGGATCCCCTGGCGGGCTCCCACAGCTCCTGCTGCAGACCGGTGGCGCCCCGCTGCCGCGCCAACTCCGCTGGATCGCTGCCCCGGGGCGGACCACCCGGGCGGGAATGGCACCAGAAGAGGGCGAGCAACCAGCCACCGGGGGCCAGCAGCCGCGCCACGGCCTCCAGGTCGGCCGGGCGTTGATGGGGATCGAGGGCGCAGAGGCAGCTGTGCTCCAGCACCCCCCGCAGGCTGCCGCCCATCACCCCGGCCGCCTCCGGGCACCGCGCCGGGTGCCTCCAGGGTCGGATCCCCGTAAGCGGTGGCACACCCGGACCAAGCTCAGTGGGCCAAAGATAGGGGTGTGAAGTCAGAGATCCCCCATGCGCGAGGTTGTGTTTCGCGTCATCGCCGAGCGTGTCGGCCACCTGGAGGCCCGGGCGGAAAGCCCGCCGATCCTCATCACCGCTCCCACCCTGGAGGAGCTCCAGCACGAAGCCCGTGAAGCCCTGATCGCCCACCTGGGCCCAGCCCATGGCGCCTACCGGGTGCGCCTCCTGCGCCACCCGCCCGTCAACCGTGCCCCAAGGCGGACGCCAGCCCTCTGCCGATGACCAACACGCTCTGGCACGACTTGGTGATCGCCATCGGCATCCCCCTGTTCCTGGTGCTCGTCGGACTGCTGGCCATGGAGCGGTGGGGCGACGCCCTCCCACCCTGGCTGCGGACCGTGTTGCGGCGCCGCGCCTGGCTGTGGAATGGCGGCGTGGGATTGATGATCCTCCTGTCGCTTCTGCGCTGGCGGCTGCGGCGCTGAGGCCCCGGGGCCTCAGCCGGGCGCGGGAGAGCCGCCTCAGGCGACGGTTTCTCCCGCCAACCCCGCCCGCAAGAGCGGCAACAGGGTTTCCAGAGCCACGCCCCGGCTGCCCTTGAGCAACACCACATCTCCGGGCGACAACCACTCCAGCAAGGGGGCGGCGGCCTCCTCGGGGGCGTCCACCCGCCGCAGACGGGCCATCCCCGCGGCGGCCTCCAGCATCGCCTCCCCTTCGGGGCCGGCCGCCACCACCACCAGCCCATCCAGGCCCAGCTCCCGGGCCCGGCGGGCCACCTGGCGGTGCAGGTCGAGGCTCTGCTCTCCCAGCTCCAACATCGTGCCCAACACGGCCCAGCACCGGCCCCCCGCGCTCTCCGCCAGCAACTGGAGCGCCGCCATCACCGCCTCCGGGGAGGCGTTGTAGGTCTCATCCAGCACGGTGACCGCCCCCACCCGCAGGCGCCGGTTCCGACCACCGGGAACGTCCACCGCCAAGTCTTGAAGGGCCTCCAGGGGCACCCCCAGCTCCGCGGCCACCGCCACCGCCAACAGCAGATTGCGGGCGTTGTGGCGCCCCGCCAGGGGCAACGAAAGGGTGAGGCCCGTCGGCGCGTCCGGGGGGGGCGGCACGGGCGCGCGCTCCAGCCGCAAGGCAGCGCCATCGGCCACCAGCCGGCCCACCCACCCGGCCTGCGGGCCCCCCGGCAGCCCCCGGGCCTCATCGGCCAGGGCCACCCGCTCCACCCGCCCGCCCCACCCGGCGGTCAGGGCCGCCTCCAGCAGGGGATCGGCGGCCGGAATCACCAGCACGCCCGCCGCAGGAAGGGCCTCGCAGACTTCGCACTTGGCGGCGGCGATCGCCTCCCGGCTGCCCAGCCGGCCGATGTGGGCCGTGCCGATGTTCGTGATCACGGCCACATCGGGTTCGGCGCAGCGGCTCAGGCGGGCGATCTCCCCCGGGCCGCGCATGCCCATCTCCACCACCACCGCCGCCGTGTCCTCCCTGGCTTTGAGCAGGGTGAGGGGTGCGCCGATGTCGTTGTTTTCATTGCCGCTGCTCGCCACCACCGCCCCCAGGGGCGCCAGGGCGGCACGGATCAGCTCCCGCGTGGTGGTCTTCCCCGCGGAGCCCGTCACCGCCACCACCGGGCAGCCGAGACGGCGCCGCCAGAGCCGGGCCAGCTCCTGATAGGCCGCCAGGGTGTCGTCCACCCGCCAGAGGGGCCGTCCTGTGCGGCGGGCGAGGGCAACAGCGGCGTCGGCGTCCAGTCGGTCGCGTTGGGCCAGGGCGGCGGCCGCTCCGGGGTGACCCTCCGGCGGGGCCAACACGGCCTCCAGAAAGCGATGGCCGTCAAACCGGTCGCCCACCAGGGGGATGAAGAGCTCGCCGGCGCACACCCGGCGGCTGTCGGTGCACACCCCCGCCAGGGAGCCCGCAACGGGGTCGGCTGAGGGGGGCACGGGCGGCCCCCACAGCTGCGTCAGGTCGTCCAGTTGGAGTGCGCTCCCCTCCATGGCCCTTGGCTCCGCGTCCCGGGGATCCTGGCGCATCAGGGCTCCGCCGCTCCCTCTCCGGGCGGCTCCAGCACCACCATGCCGTTCCCCACCATGGCATCCCGCCCCACCAGCCGCCCATGGCTCTCCCGCAGACGCAGGTGGCCGTAGCCCGTCTCCAGGGCCCGTTGCCGCCAGCACTCCGCCAACCGCTCCCGCTCACCGGTCTTCCGGGTGAGGAAGGCGTCGTCGAGGTCGAGGGTGAGGGTGGCGGTGGCGGGCGCGGGGTGAAAGGCGACGATCAGGGCTGCCGCCTCGTCGTCGCCCCAGAGGGCACGCAGGCGCAGGGCCTCCTGATCAGCAGGCGATGGCGGGGGCGTGTCAGCGGGGGAGGGGAGGGAGTCCGCGCTGGCGGCGGGGGCTTCCCCTGGCTCCCCTGACGCCCCTGGCTGCACCGACTTCCCCGACGCCCCTGACTTCCCAGATGCCCCCAGCTGCACCGACGCCCCCAACTCCCCCGTCTCCCCTGGCTGCACCCACGCCCCCGACTCTCCTGGCGCTTCAGCCGGCCCTGCCGGCCGATCCTCACTGACCTCTGCCGGGGCGGGATGGGCCGGGTCGTCCACCGCCGGGCCATCAGCCTCCGCCCCAACCGCGGAGCTGTCGGCGGAGGGAGCCCGGAACCCCTCGTTCTCCCTCGGGGTCGGGCCGGTGGCGGCGTCGAACCGCGCGGCGGCGGGGGCCTCCGGCGAGGGTGGGGCGGGGGGGCCCTTCTCCAAGGACGGCGCGGCCGGCCGATCAGCCGCCCAGGGCAGCCAGCCGCGACCCAGAACCCCAGCCCCGAGCAGCAGGGCCGCCACCGCCAGGGGCCAGAACAGCCGCGGCCAGCGGCGCGGCCAAAAGGGCGGCAGCGGCAGGCTGCCCTCCCGGTTGCGACGCCACAGCTCCCGTCCCTTCAGCCCCAGCCAGGCCAACAGGGCCACCCCGTCCTCCCCCAGCCGCTTCCAGGGAGGCGCGTAGGGGGCGGGCAGGGGCATGGAAATCCGTCAGTTGTCGTGGCGGCGCAGGAGCTGGCTGAGGGGATTGCGCGAGCGCGGGGGCGCCGTGGCCCCCCCCTTCGGAGCGGCGGGCTGTTTCTCCCGCGCGGCCCGATCCTCCCGTGTCGCCACCTCCCGCTGGGCGTCATCCCGCAGGCTCGGATCGGCCCCCTGCCCGCGGGAGAACCGTTCCACCTCCTCGGCATCGGGGGTGGGTTCCTTGACGCCGCAGACCTCGCGATACATCAAGTCGTATTCCCGAGCCGAGCGGTCCCAGCTGAAGTCCTGCTCCATGCCCCGGCGCTGCAGCTCTTCCCAGCTGCTCTGGTGGCGCCAGGCCTCCCAGGAGCGCACGATCGCGGTGTAGAAGTCAACCGGCTCAAAGCGGTCGAACCCGTAGCCCGTTCCGCTGTGGCTGATCGGATCATGGGGGGGCACGGTGTCCACCAGACCACCCACCCGTCGCACCACAGGCACCGAGCCGTAGCGCATGGCCAGCATCTGGCTGATGCCGCACGGTTCAAAGCGGCTGGGCATGAGGAAGGCGTCCGTGCCCGCGTAGATCAGGCGCGAGAGGGCGTCGTCGTAGGTGAGGAACACGGCGAAGCGCCCGGGGTGGCGGGAGGCCATCTGCCACAACCCCGATTCCAGCCCCCGATCCCCGGTGCCCAGCACCACGAACTGGCTGTCGGTGTAGGCCAGCACCCGATCGGCCACCTGCAGGAGCAGGTCGATGCCCTTCTGATCCACCAAACGGCTCACCACCCCCATCAGATAGGTGCGCGGGTTGGGCGTCAAGCCGAAGCGCTCCTGCAGCGCCCGCTTGCAGGCCGCCCGCCCCGACAGATTGGTGGCGCTGAACCGCTCCGGCAGGGTGGCATCGGTTTCCGGATTCCAATCTTCGATGTCGATGCCGTTGACGATCCCGCGCAACTTGCCGCTGATGAAGTTCAGCAAGCCATCCAGACGTTCCCCATATTCCGGTGTGCGAATTTCCATCGCATAGGTGGGCGACACGGCGCTCACGCGATCGGCATAGAGCAACGCCGCAGCCATGGTGTGGTCGCCCTGCATGTACCAGGGGCACCAGGTCATGCGCTCCAGCTTCCAGCGCCAGGGACCCTGATATTTGAGGTTGTGGATCGTGAACACCGTGCTGATTTCCGGGTCTTGATGCATCCACACCGGAATCATCCCCGTATGCCAGTCATGGCAGTGCATCACCTGGGGCTTCCAACCCCCGTTCCAGGCAAATTCCGCCGCGGCGCTGGCAAAGAAAGTGAAGCGCCAGTCTTCATCCTCACCCCCATAGATGCGCTCGGGATCAAACACCGGATGACCCACCAGATAAATCGGGAGCCCATGGGTGGGATGGCGTGTTTCAAAGATGGCAAAATCATTCCCCATCGTGTGGCCCCGCCAGATGGGGTGGTCGGGAATCTGGAGGCGACTCCACAACTTGCCGTAGCCCGGCAGGATCACGCGCACGTCATGGCCAAGCGTTGCCAGTGACGCCGGCAACGATCCCACCACATCACCCATCCCCCCGACCTTGATCATCGGCGCACACTCGGCGGCCGCGAAGAGGATGCGCATGGAAGACGGGCGGAACGGGCGCAACTCTACGGGTCATCTCCACCCCTGCCCCAGGGGGGCGGCCAGCGGCGGGAGGGGTCAGGGGAGAACGATCACGGGGGTGCCGAGGCTGACGAGATCAAAGAGTTCCCTGGCGTGTTCATCCAGAAGGCGCACGCAGCCGTGGGAAACGGCCCTGCCGACGCTGGAGCGGTTGGGCGTGCCATGGAAACCCGCCTCCACACAGCCTTTCACCTCCAGATGTTCCTGGCCGTTGAAGCCGCTGCGACCGCGACAATCCCGATGGAAGCCGATCCAGCGGCTTCCAAGGGGGTTCGCGGGGCCGGGGGGAAGCAGACGGCCGTTGGCCGGATGCTCCCAGGTGGGATTGGCCCGTTTCTCGATCACAGTGAACTGCCCCACTGGCGTCTCCCAGCCCGGCATCCCCACCGCCACCGGGTAGCGGCGCACCACCCGGTTGCCCTCGATCACGCGGAGCACCTTGCGGCGACGATCCAAAACCACTTGGCGAGACAAGGGGACGGGAGGTTTCACGGTCGGCGCTTTGCCAGCGGCGGCAGGTCCGCCAGCGGCGGGGGTCGGCGCGGTCTGGGGCGACACCCCCTGCCCTGGCGCGCCTCGGGTCGGCGAGGCCGGAACGGGCAGGGCCAAGGTCGGAGCGGTCGGATTCGGAGCGGTCTGCGTTGGTGGAGCCTGCGGGGGCAGGGCCTGAGCCGGCTCAGCCGGAAGCGGCGCGGCTTGCGCGGGCTCCCCTGGAACCGGTGCGGCATGCGTGGGATCGCCCGGAAGCGGCGCGGCTTGCGCCGGTCCGCTCGGAAGGGGCGCGGCCGGTGTCGGGGCCGCCTGGAGTGGGGTGGCCTCTGGCGGCCTCGGGCCTGCGGGGCTCGGTGCGGCCTCCTCCTCCAGCGGGCGGAAGGCGGGACCCGGCCAGCCATGGTCCAACAGGCCGACCTGGAAGGGCTGTGCATCCAGGAGCGCCGCCGCGCCTGGATCGGCCTTCATCGCCGGGGTCGGATCGGTGGCGGGGGCACGCCTGACCGAGCGGGGACGGGCTTCCGAGCGGGGACGGGATTCCGCCGCCCCCGGACCATGGAAGCCCGCGAGCCACAAGGCGCCCAGCAGCAAGGACACGCCCCGCAGATACGGCCGGGAGCCCTTCATCCACCGCTGTCGTTTGAAGCGAGCCACGGCTTTCCGGAGAATCAACCACTGCTTTGTCTTCAGGGTAGTCAGTCTTCGCGTCTGTGGGCTGGAAGGCCAGGTCAGGGTTCCTTCCCCGCCGCGAACACGCTCACGGCAGCCAGGGGGAGTCGGAGAAGTCGGGAGCGCGCTTCTCCAGGAACGCGTTGCGCCCCTCCTGCCCCTCGGCCGTTCGATAAAACAGATGGGTGGCCTGGCCCGCCAGCTCCTGAATGCCCGCCAGCCCGTCCGTCTCGGCGTTGAAGGCCGCCTTCAGGCAACGAATGGCGGTGGGGCTGTGGACCAACACCTCCCGAGCCCAGCGCACCCCCTCCGCCTGCAGCTCCTCCAGGGGCACCACCGCGTTGACCAGCCCCATGGCCAGGGCCTCCCGGGCGGTGTAGCGCCGGCAGAGAAACCAAATTTCCCTTGCCTTCCGCTGGCCCACCACCCGAGCCAGGAAGCCGGCGCCGAAACCGCCGTCAAAGCTCCCCACCCGGGGGCCCGTCTGGCCGAACACCGCGTTCTCCGCCGCCAGGCTGAGGTCGCAGACCAGATGGAGCACCTGCCCCCCGCCGATGGCGTAGCCCGCCACCAGGGCGATCACCACCTTGGGCAGGCTGCGGATCAGCCGCTGCAAATCCAGCACGTTCAGCCGCGGCAGGCCGTCCTCGTCGAGGTAGCCCCCATCCCCCCGCACGCTCTGGTCGCCCCCCGCGCAGAAGGCCCAGCCCCCATCCGCCGCCGGCCCCGCCCCCGTGAGGAGCCCCACGCCGATGCGGGGGTCTTCCCGCAGGAGGGTGAAGGCGTCGCAGAGTTCGCGGATCGTGCGCGGGCGGAAGGCGTTGCGCTTTTCCGGACGGGCGATCGTGACGCGGGCGAGGCCCTCCGCGCTCCGTTCGGCGACGATGTCGGTGTAGGTCCCGAAGGGATCCCAGGTCACGGGAGCGGCGCTGTCCGTCATGGGCGGGCGATCAGGGCAGCCGCCATTGTGCGCAGCTGGCGGCGCCGGGCGGCATCGGTTCGGCGGTCGCTCACCACCCGCAGCAGGGCCAGGGGTTGGGCGAGTCCCCAGGCCAAGGCCCCCGCCAGCTCGCCCATCCGGCGCACCTCCCGGCTCGGCACCCCGTGGGCCGCCGCCAGGGCGCGGGGATCCACCCCCTGGGGCATGGCGAACAGCCGCTCGACATCCAGGGCATCGCCCTGCGAGGGCCGGATCGGAAGTTGCTCGAAGATGCCGCCGCCGCTGTTGTCGATCAGCACCACGAGCAACCTGCCCCGCAGCCGGGGTGCCCAGAGCCAGCCGTTGCTGTCATGGAGCAGGGCCAGATCCCCGCACACGAGCACCAGCTGGCCCACCGCCTCCGCCAGGCCGCAGGCGATGGAGAGGGTGCCGTCAATGCCCGAGGCTCCGCGGAAGGAATAAACGGGGCGGCCCGGCGCGGCGGGGTCGCCGAAGGTTTCCCAGTCGCGCACCGGGCTGCTGTTGGCCACCATCACCGCCAGCCCGGGCGGCAGCGACCGGCCCAGCCACCGCGCCAGCCAGGGTTCGGCGATGGCCTCCTCGCCGCCCCCTCCCGTCGCTTCCGTCGCTTCCAGCCAGGTCTGCAGCCGCGCCTCCTCCTCCAGCCAGCGGTCGTGGAGGGCGCGGGCCGCGGCGGTCGGCGTTCCCGCCCGGGCCCGGGCCAGTCCGGGCCAGCGGGCCAGACCGCCGCTCCATTGGGCGCGGACGCGCCGGAGGGGATCGAGGGGGCGAGGATCGCCTTCGCTCACCAGCACCTGCGGGCCCCGCTGCCGCTCCAACCAGCCCTGGAGACGCCGGCTGGCGGGCAAGGGGCCGAGACGCAGAACCTGGGGCGCGCTCCAGGGCCCGGCACCAGCCACTCCGGGCGCTTCCAGCAGCAAGTCGTAGCCAACCACGAGCGGGCCGGGCAACCGCCCCCGCAGGCCGGAGAGGGCATCCGCCAGCACGGGCCAGCCACTGCGGCGCCGCCAGGTCTCCAGGGCTTGGAGATGGGCGTCCCAATCGCGGGAGCGGCCCCTCCAGGGTCCGGCCACCACCACGCCGGGTTGATCGGGATCGAGAAGCAGCGCGGGCTCCCGGCCCTCGTCCCCGCAGGGCGCTGGGGGCGTCTCCAGCGGATCGGCGACCCCTGGCGCGGTTGCCGCGGCCCGGGCCTGGGGCCGCCAACGGCGGAGCCAGGCCAGGGCGGGTCCATCGGGGTGCAGGGGCTCCTCCAGGGGCAGGTTGAGATGCACCGGGCCGGCGGGCTCTCCCCCCAGGCCGACCGCCGCCGCCATCCCCCGCGCCGCCAGCTGGCGCAAGGCCTCGGGTGCCATGGAGGCCAGGCCCTCGGCGGCCCCCTGCCCGACCCAGCGGCAGCAGGGGCGAAGGAACGCTTCCTGGTTCACCGTCTGATTGGCGCCGCAGCCCTTGAGGCGTTGGGGCCGATCAGCGGTGAGGAGGAGCAGGGGGATGGTGCCCTGGTCGGCCTCCACGAGGGCGGGCAGGAGGTTGGCCACCGCCGATCCCGAGGTGGTGACGACCGCGACCGGCTGATCTCCCCCGCGGGCCAAACCCAGGGCGAAGAAGGCGGCGGAACGCTCGTCGATGGCCGTGTGGAGCGCCAGTCCTTCGGGCTCCAGCAGGGAGGCGGCCACCGCCAGCGGCCCCGAGCGGCTGCCCGGACAGAGCACGAGCCACCGCAGCCCCTCGGCGCGCAGGGCCACCAGCAGCTCCAGGCAGGCCAGGCAGCCGGCGGCGGTGGCCGGAACGGCGGAGGCCTCAGCGGCCATGGAGGGCGGCCTGCCGGCGGGGTCGGGCGCGATGGAACCGGGCTGTGCCAAGGTCGGCTTTGGTTGCGGTGGATCCGCCACGGTGGCTCAATCTCCTCCCCGGGCCCAGCCGCTCCGGGAACTTCTCTCGCTCCTGCGGAGCCTGCTCCCTTGGCTGCTGGTGGCCCTGCTCCTGCGCTGGCTGGTGGTGGAGCCTCGCTGGATCCCCTCCGGATCGATGTTGCCCACCCTCCAGCTGGAGGACCGGGTGTTGGTGCAGAAGCTGCTGCCCCGGCTGGGGGTGAGCCCCGGGGTGGGGGCGATTGTGGTGTTTCACCCTCCGGAGGCCCTGCTGGAGGCCGGTTACGACCGCCAGGCGGCGCTGATCAAGCGGGTGGTGGCGGTGGGCGGCGATCAGGTGGAGGTGAGAGATGGTCGGCTGTGGCGAAACGGGGTGGTGCTCGATCCCGACTGGAGCCGGGGTCCGATGGGCTACAGCCTGCCACCGCTGCGGGTGCCGGCCGGCCAGCTGCTGGTGTTGGGCGACAACCGCAATGCCAGTCTGGATTCCCATCTTTGGGGCCCCCTCCCCGTCGACCGGGTGATCGGCACGGCCATCTGGCGCTACTGGCCCCTGGATCGCTTCGGCCCGCTTCGGTTGTCCGCCCCGCCGGGGCCAGGTTGGCAAAACGCAAAGGTGGGTTAGGGTAGCGGCGAACACCGAGAAGCCCCGCTTCGCAGGGAGGTTAATGTTCAATCCTGAGTTTCTCACCAGCGACAGTGAGGCGATCGGCGGCAATGCCCTGATCCAATACCTCCAGGAGCAACCGCCGGATGTTCTGCAACGGGTGGCCCGATCAGCCAGCAGTGAAATTCAGGATATCATTCGCCCCAATGTTCACGGTTTGCTCGGCATGCTTCCCGGAGAGCAGTTTGAAGTAAAAGTGCAAACAAGTCGGGAAAATCTCGCTGGTTTGCTTGCTTCCGCCATGATGACGGGTTATTTTTTGCGCCAAATGGAGCAGCGCATGGAATTGGAAACCTCTTTGATGTGTAGCGGTTTTGAGAAGGATATGGATCCCAATGATCCCGGTGATCTGCGTCTTTAATGCAGGGGATGTGCCTCAGGCTGCTCGTCGCGAGCCTTGTGTCGCGATTGATCTCTTTGGCCACATTCCAAGCGGTCCATTAAAGATCGTGGGAATATATCGCCCATGAAAGTGGTTTGCGCGACCGATGGGAACTATCTGCCTCACTGCGCCATCATGTTGCAGACCTTGCTGCGGCATTCCACTCACCCTGAGGATCTCCAGGTTTTTTTAATTCTCGATAACGTCAACACGGACCAGTTCAATCGTGTTGTCCCCTACCTTTATTCCCTGCTGCCCTCGCTCTCCATTCTCAGGGTGGATCCAGCCTGCCTGGACTTGTTTCCTGTTTTTGGCCACGCGACCATCGCCACCTATTTCCGGCTGCTGTTGCCGGGCGTGCTGCCCGCTGAGGTCAATCGTGTCATTTTCGTCGATGCTGACGCGGTCGTCACCTCCAGCCTGGAGCCCTTGTGGAACCTGTCCCTGGAGGGAAAGGCCCTTGGTGCCGTGCCCGATCACTGGCTCTCCTGCCGTGAACAGAATCACCCGGTGGGCAGTTATTTCAATGCCGGTGTCCTGCTGATCGACCTCGAGCGCTGGCGCCAGGCCGATGTGCTCCAACGGGGCGGCGCCTTCGCCAAAGCGCATCCCGAAGCCCTGCGCTATTGGGATCAGGACGTCCTCAACCATGTCTTCCAGAACGATTGGCTGCCCATCGGCCATCGCTGGAATGCCTGCCCCCATCTCTTTGGTTTGCTGCCCGATTTCAGCCTGGATCCGCAACACCTCAGCGCTTCGGAACAGGAGGCGATCAGGGATCCGGCCATCATCCATTTCGCGGGCGGAAGCGGCCGGGTCAAACCCTGGAATGCCCGTTGCCTCCATCCCCAACGTCACCATTACGTCCAGGCTCGCGCGCTCACCCCCTGGGCCGCCCAACCCTTGGATGATGCCCCGCCGCCCCGGTGGCGCCAGATCTGGGACGACACCCTCTTCCGCGCCAAGTGCCGGGCCCGGCGCCTGCTGGGGCCGTCTTAAGACTCTCCCACCACCCCCAGGCGCCGCAACGCCTGATCAATGGAGGCCAGCGTCCGCCAGTTGCCCTCCGATGGTGCCCACTCCCGCTGGCGCAACATCTGCGCGATGGCCGCCAGATCCGCCGCCCTCAAGGTTTGCGGCGCGTCGTAGTGGGCGCTGATCAGCAGGCGAATGGCGTCTTGATGGCTCAGCTGTTCCAACCAATCCAGGAACGCGTCGCGCGCTCGGGGAAAGACCAGGCGCTCCAGCACCGGAGCCAGGCGACAGGGATGGCCGCCTGCCTCCTCCTCCAGGAAGCGATCGGCCTCCGCTTCCCAGGACTCGTCCCAGCAAAAGGGATACAAGCCGAAGTGGGCACGGGCGTTGCGACATCCCTTGGCTCCCATGGCGCCCAGGATGGTCGTGAGGGCTGGCACGCTGACGCTCGCGGGACGGAAATAGTTGGCAAACAGCACGATGCGCTTCCAGCCCTTCCGCCGATGGGCCTCCGTGTCGATCAAGGGCTCGCTGCCGCTCTCCCGGGCATGAAACAGCAGGGGGGTGGGGTCGTCCGCGAACAGGCTGGGCGGGGTGGTGTGAATCGCCACCAGGGCATCGGTCACCAACAGGGCCCCCGTGGCCCGATCCAGACAAGCCCACTCCAGAAAGGTCCCCAGTCCCAGATCCAAAGGGCCGAGCGGAATCCAGGCCAGCTGCTCTGGATGGGGCAGCCCGTCTCGCCCCAACACCTTGGTGCGTTCTCCGGGAAATCCCAGCCAAGGGGCCGGCAGCTGGAGAGGAAAGCTCCACTGGTGATCGGTCACCCACAGGGTGGCCCGGGGAAAGGCTCGGGCCATGGCGGGCACGGGCAGCTTGTGCTCCAGCCCTGAGGCTGTGCCGAGCACGATCGTGTGGATTGGCCCCTGTTCCGCTTCCAGCCGCCGCAGGCGGGCCACCACCTCTGGGGTGGCTGGAACTGGCGCATGCAGCAGCAACCCCTCGCCGACCTTCAGCACGGTCATGCGGATCGGGACGGCCACATACCAAACCCCGTGGAGCTGCTCGAAACTCCACAGCCGACCGGGAAGCAGCTCGCGCACCAGCGTGCGGCGCCGGCCGTAGGGATAGAGCGGCAGGAGGGGCCACCAGGGCCAGCGCTGCTCGCTGGGACCCACCAGCCCCGGGGTCTGGTCTAGGGAGTCGGGGAGTGGCATGGGGGCAGGAGGGCCCGAACGACCGTAGCGTCCCGGCGGCGGGCCAACAAAAAAGCCCCCTCGCGGGAGGGGGCTTCCAGGAGGAGCGGCGTTCAGCCGATGGCCGGCGCCGTCAGCGCCACGGGGGTGGCAGCGGCCGTGGCCAGGTCGAGGGGGAAGTTGTGGGCGTTGCGCTCGTGCATCACTTCCATGCCGAGGTTGGCACGGTTGATCACATCGGCCCAGGTGGGCAGCACCCGACCCTGGGCGTCGAGCACGGACTGGTTGAAGTTGAAGCCGTTCAGGTTGAAGGCCATGGTGCTGATTCCCAGGGAGGTGAACCAGATGCCGACCACCGGCCAAGCCGCCAGGAAGAAGTGGAGGCTGCGGCTGTTGTTGAAGGAGGCGTATTGGAAGATGAGGCGACCAAAGTAACCGTGGGCAGCCACGATGTTGTAGGTCTCTTCCTCTTGGCCAAACTTGTAGCCGTAGTTCTGGGACTCACTCTCGGTGGTCTCCCGCACCAGGGACGAGGTCACCAGGGAGCCGTGCATGGCGGAGAACAGGCTGCCGCCGAACACACCAGCCACACCCAGCA
>JBKDTB010000270.1:0-13857 GCA_046340515.1 Cyanobacteriota bacterium
TAGCCATAGGTGCCCCCCTCGGTGTCGTTGATGATGCGGGGGGTGACCATCACGACGAGTTCTCGTTTGAAGCGTCCACCGCCGCTGTTGCGGAAGAATTGGCCCACCAGCGGCAGATCGCCCAGGATCGGCCACTTGGTGACTTCTTCCAGATCGCGATCGGAAATCACCCCTGTGAGGATCAAGGTCTGCCCGTCGCGAACGCGGGCGTTGCCGGTGTCGAGGCTGCGCAGGGCAAGGATGTCGATGAAGCCGCATCCCTCGACGAATTGACGACGAACGGCAGCGGAAATCGAGGGCGAGAGGGAGAACGTGACAAAGCCATTGTCGTCAATCTTGCTGACGCGGGCGCCAAAGGTCAGCCCTGCGATGCCGAATTCTGGCTGGCAGGTGTTGGGGGCACCGTTTTGGCCGGCTTGCACCGAATAATTGGTGATCAGTTGCTCGCCAACCACCACGGCAGATTCATTGGCCCGCTTTCGACCAATTTTGGGCACGATGGCGTTGGTGCTCGTGGAGCTTCCAAACGACGGCAAGCTACTGCTTTGACCACTTTGCTGACCTTGATCACTTTGACCGTCGTCGCTGGAGAGCAGCTCGGAATTCTCCGAAAGGATCAGGGTGGGACTAGCCAAAACCTTGGTTGTGCGTGATTCAATCATCGCACGAACAAAGTCGAAGAATTGATTGCGAGGATATTGGAATGCGCTCGGCAGTTCATATTCAAAGCTGCCGGCCGTCGCGGGAGTGGTCGTTTGCACAATAGCTCCATTGACGATTGAAGTCGTTGTCGTGCCCGGCGTGCCTGGAGTCACCGTCGTGACACCTGGACGGCCCGGGTTGCTGTAACTGCCGAAGCCGGGGCGCAAGGGTTGGTTGGGATTGGAGCTGGAGAACGGCGTAGGTTCATTGGGGGAGAACAATTGGTTGGAGAAGGCATTGCCATCGGTGTTCAGCCCCGGAAGCTTGAAGCGACCCGCGCCAACGATCGGCGAGGATCCCTGGATGGGGTCATACAACCCCGGCAACCCGGCCTCCGGAGTGCCGGGTGGGCGGAGGGCGCCGAAATTGGCCACCAACTCACCCTGCTTGTTGACAATGAAGTTATTCCCCCAGCGGAACGCGAAGCTGTTGTCGATCGATTTGTCGTTATCCAGGGAGACATCCAAAATGCGAATCGACAAGGCCACCTGCCGCTGCCGCAGGTCCAATTGCCGGAGATATTGCTCGCCGATGCTCACCAGGCTCGGTTGACCCACCAGCGTGATCGTTCCAAGGCGTTGATCGGTGGTGCCGGAAAGGCCCCTTAGAGGGCCGCTTTCTCCTCCATACGTCCGGATGGTTGTAAATGTGGAGGTGGTGCTTGTGGTGTTGCTCTGGGTGGTTCCTCCAGAACTTGACCCCCCCCCAGCGGTCGTTGTCGCCCCTGCCGATGTTGTGATGGACGTGGTGTTCGGGATGCGAATCATCGCCCCCAGGCTGGCCAGGTATTCGGCCGCGCTTTGAGAAGATGCCTGATTGAGCCTGTAAACTTTGGAAGCCAATGTTCCCGCGCTGGAGCTGAGGGCATCCCGTCCGGCGATGATCGTGTTTCCCACCAGCTTGGCTTGCAGCCCGGAACTGGTCAGAACCATATTGAACGCCGTGGAAAAATTTTCACGCACAAAAGACGCGGTCACCGGCGGACCACCAGCCTGGGCATCTGACTTGCCAGACTCTTTTTGATCCGACGATGCGCGATAAACAAATCCGTAGCGGCCCAGTCGCGCCATCGATTGCAGCGCCAAGGGCGCGGGCACGGCCTGGAAGGTGAGCGTCACCGGCGGACCATCCACCCGCAGAAAGTTCGGATCCTGCAACACCATGGTCCCCACCGCCATGTCGCCCACCGGTGGTGCCGTCGCCCGCTGCCGCAGGGGAGGCACCACATTCGGGGTGGCCACCGCCCCCGGCACCAGGATGTTGGGTCGCATGGTTTGCAGGGAGGCCTGGATCGGCGCCGGGAAGCTCAACACCAGATCGCGTCCGTCGGCGCTCACCAGGGGCCGGGACACACCCACCCCCGGCATCGGGGTCACCTTCAGGTTATAGATCGTGCCGCCCCCTTCCAGGCGGATGCTCTGAAAACCCGCCTCCGGCACCCCGATCTGCCGCGGACCGTCCGGAAGCATCGAGGGTCGGGACGTGTACAGCCTGCCCTGCCAGATGTTGCCTTGGGTGGTCTGCTCCAACTGGGGACCGGAGCCCGTGTTTTCCACCACCACCTCCACCGCGTTCCGCACCCGCCGCACCCGCAGCCCCATCGCCGCCGGAGCCACCACCCGCACCGGACCCGGCTGATTGGGATAGGAGGGCATCGGCGGCGGAAAGGCCTCCTGGGCCAGGGTCAGGCGGCCCGGGTCCACCAGGGGCACAATCAGACTCAGCAGGCTTGCGAGGGCAGAAAGCCGACGTCCCATGGCGTTCGCGAGGTGCGCGTCGGAATTCGCCAGGTGAGCGTCGGAATTCGCGAGGTGCGCGTCGTTGCCCTTTCTGCCAGAGACCATCTCCATCCCCATCACACTTGCGGCCCATTGAACCACCGAAAACCGGACCGCCGGATCCTTTCGGGACGGCTCCCCCACTAGCCGGGAGGCGCTGGCGACGGGGGGGACGCGGACGGGGGCGCAGCTGCCGGCTTCTTCCGCTCCTCCGGCGTTGCCTTGGACCAGAGCGTGAGGGACAGCCGCATCTCCACAACCGGATGGGACAGAGGCAACTCCCGCGGCTTGCCGGATGCGCTGTCCTCCACCTTCAAGCTGAGGTCCTTCTGCTCCACCAACACATCCAGCATCTCCACACGACGCAGGAACTGCAGGAGTTCGGGGTAGGTGCCGCTCGCGACAAGCACCAGGGATCGCTCCCGCAGGCCCGCCTTTCCCAGCGCATCAGAGGCGGAGGCCTTCCCCCTCCCCCCCGGGGCGGATGGGACATTGACCGGAGGCAGGGGCGGCACCGGAGGCTTGCGGCCCGAATCGGACGCGCCGGCTGCCGACAGGGGTTCGTAGAGCTTCAGGCTCACCCTGGACTGTTCGGCCTCCAGGTCCAGCGTCGCCAGAAAGGTCGACAGATCTCCTTCCCTTCCGGCCACCAGTTGAATCAATTGGTCCTTCTGGCGCCGCGCTTGCAGCCGTTGCTTCCGGATCGTCGCGTTCTGGCTGGTCAACTGGTCGCGTTCCACCCGTGAGAGCTCCAACTCGGCCAGATGCCGCAAAACCTTGTCGATCTCCATCCCCAGCGGAAGGGCCAGGGCCAGGAGCAACACGGTCGACAGGGCCCCACCGACCGCGATCGGCGTCCACAGCCACAGCCGTTGAAACGAGGAGAGCCCCCCCGCCCTCTCCCCCCCTTGGGCCGAGCCGCTTCGCAGATTGATCATCGGAGCAATCCCTCCCGTTTCAAGAGCTCAAGGCGGCGCACCATTCCCTCCGCCTTCAGGTTGTCCATCACGCCGATGAGCGTGCCGGGGGCCAGGGGCGAAAGGGTGGCCTTCAACGCAAAGCTCACCGGACTGGGAATGCGCACGTTGAGGGGCTGCGGGGGAGTTGACCCGTTCCGTTGCGGCGCCCTGATCTCAAACTCCTCCTCCGGCTCCCGCTTCACCTTCTCCAGGGTGACACCCGTGGCCTGGAACAGGGGGGAGCGGCGCAGCATGAGCTCCATCGCATTGACCCGGCCAAAGGCCACGGGATCCCGAGCGATCCCCTCCAGACGCACCGTCGCGGGGCCGAGCATCTCCACCTTGGTGAGCTGCACCCCTTCCGGTATCCGCCGCTGCAGATCGGCCAACAACGCCGAGGAGCTGCGCACATTGGTCAACCGGTCCACCAGTTGCTGATTGGCGGATCGCATGGCGCCCACGGCGGCTTGCTCCCGGGCAAGGCTCTCTCGCAGCTGCGTGGCCTCCTGCTCGTAGCTCGCCAGCTCCGCTTCCCGCCCGCGCAACACCTGATGCACGATCACCAACAACGTGCAGACGCCAAGCGCCGCGCCAAGGATCACCCCGCCGATGAGCAGGCCGCGCCGGATCAGCCCGGGCCGGCTTTGCAACAGCGCCGAGAACGGCTGTTGTCCCAGGTGTTGACGGCGCTCCGTCAGCAGATCCAGCGGGGCGAGGGAGGAGCGCGCGGCGGTCGGGCCCGCTGCTGGCGGCGCGACGGGTCGCTTCTCGGGGAGCGCTCGGGGGCCTTCCGGGGGCTCGACTCCGCCCGCCACCATCCGGGGGATCAGCGCCAGATCCGCCAACTGGCCCACGCCGCAGAGCCCGAACGTGAGCAGCCAAAGCAGGCCGGAGCGGGGCCGTTGGTTGTAGAGCCGATGGATCCCGCAGAAGCCCACCAGCCCCAGACACCACAAGCCGTAGCTGAGGGGCACGCTGCGGGGAGTCGCTTCGGCTTCGGCTTCCGCTTCGGCTTCCGCTTCGAAGGGGGAACCCTCCGGCAGGAGCGCGGGGTCGGCGGCGTCCTCGATCGCGAGGCCGGCGGTCTCGCGGGGGGGCTCGGGGACGGCGGAGCGGGTCAAAGCGACGGCTCCGGAATGGCCAGCCCCGCCAACACAACCGAGGCGTAGGGCAGCACATCCAATTCTTGAGCCGGCTCGCCCAGGGCGGTTTCCAAGGCCTCCTGCTCCTCGATCGGCTCCTCCAGCAGCAATCGCACCGCGCCCGTGTCCGGGTATTCCCGGCGGAGAAAGTTGAGGCATCGCTGTACTTCGGGGATCAGCCATTCCCCCTGCTCCACGAGCACCCGCTCGAACAGCGGAATGCCGGCGCGGATCGCCAGGAGCGGTCGGCCACGGGTTCCCGCCGGGGAGATCAGCAGGACGAGCTTGTCGGGGGGAATCTCCGCCAGCTGCGTCCGCAGGGCCGCCAGGCGACAGCTCTGGGGGGCGGCGAGGCAATCCAGCTGGAGATCAGCCTGATCAAACACCTCGATCCAACCCTCCACCACCTCCCGGGGCGTGGCCGCCAGGAGGAATTTGTTCGGGGCGTCGGGCAGGGGGCGCAGATCGATCGTCGCCTCCGAAAGGGGGATGGGCATGCCCAGATCCGGATCGAGGGCCCGCAGTGCCGACACCGCCTCCGCCAGATCCGGCGCGTTGGGCCAATCCACCACGCGCCAATGAACCGCCTCCTGGGGCAGGGAGGCCAGCACATGGGCTTCCATGAGGTTCTCACGCAGCATCAGCTCGCCGATCAGATCGGCCAGGGCTTCCACCTCGATGGGCAGACCCGCCTTGCAGGTTTCGGCGGGGAGGGGGAGATCCACGCACAACGGGCCGGGGCGTCCCAGAAGCAGCGGCTGCCCCACCATTCGGGTGTCGTGAAGCTCCAGCAACACCTGTTGGGGAAACAGGCGGCTTTGCAAGGTCCGCATCCTCTCCTTCAGACCTTCGATCAGCTCAGCGACTTCCAACGAAAGGGTGAACGCTTTTTGAAAGGTATCCGAATCTCACCGCCACGGCTGGCCGCAACCAACCGCTTCGCTGAGTGTTGTGAATCCCTGGCGATCCAACTGCAGACTCAGGCCCTCCAGGATCCGCGGCACCAGGGTTGGCCCCTCATAGATCCAGCCGGTGTAGATCTGCAGCAAAGAGGCTCCGGCGGCGACCCGTTCCCAGGCCGTCTCCGCCGAATCGATGCCCCCCACACCGATCAGGGGCAGGGCGGGACCGGCCGTGGCCCGCAAGCGGCGGAGCACCGCCAGGGCCCGCGCCCGCAGGGGCCTGCCGCTCAGCCCCCCCTCCTCCTCCGCCAGGGGGCGACCGGTTTGGGTCAGGAGACGCTGATCCAATCCCAGACGGTCGCGGCTGGTGTTCACGGCGATCACGCCTGCCAGGCCTTCCTCGTAGGCCAGCCGAGCGATCGTGTCGAGGGCGTCATCCTCCCGGTCGGGGGCGATCTTCACCAGCAGCGGCGGGCAGGCCGGCAACCGTCGCAGGCGCTCCACCAGCCGACGCAGCAGGCTCTCCTCCTGCAGATCGCGCAAGCCCGGTGTGTTGGGCGAACTCACGTTCACCACGGCGTAATCAGCCAGGGGGGCCAGCAGGGCCAGGCTTGTGGCGTAGTCCTCCGCCGCCTGGTCGAGGGGGGTTTGGCGGGATTTGCCGAAGTTCAGGCCCAGCACGGCCGGCCGACGGCCCGGGAGGGGGAGCTGCTGGCGCTCCAGGGTGCGCCGCATGGCCGCGGCCCCCTGGTTGTTGAACCCCATGCGGTTGAGCGCCGCCCGCTCCGAAGCCAGGCGGAACAGGCGAGGGCGTGGGTTGCCCGGCTGGCCCTCGGCGGTCACCGTTCCCAGCTCGGCGAAGCCGAAGCCGAAGCAGTGCCAGATCGCCGCCGCCAGGCCATCCTTGTCGAAGCCGGCGGCCAGGCCGAGGGGATTGGTGAAGCGACAGCCGAACAGCGTCTGCTCCAGCCGGGGGTCACGATGGCGCAACTCGCTCTCGAGGGCGGCCAAAACCTGCTGCACGCCGGGCCAGCGGCGGCGCAACGCCAGCTGTTCCAGGCCGGAGAGGGTGAGCCGGCTCAGCAGCTCCGCGTCCAGGCCCTCGTCCTGACGCAGCAGGGGCGCCAGCAAGCGCTGGTGAAGGGTTGCACTGGCTCCACTCTGTCCCGCCACCATCCGCTCCGCCTCACACCGCGTCGGACCATCCTCCATCGGCGCGTCGCAAGCGCCACTGCCCCGGCGCGATGGGTTCCACCGACCAGTCGCGCCAGCGCCAGGCCCCCTGGCGCCGTTCCAATTGGGCCAAGGGTTGTTCGACCAACTGGGCCAGCTCCACCAGCGTGAGCCCATGGCCTCCGGCGGCGAGGCGATCCGCCAGCTCCAGTCGGCTCAGCAGCCGCCGCAGGGCCGGGGGAGCGGGATCCGCCGGGCCCTCCAGCCCCTGGCTGGTGGTCTGCTCAACGGTGGTCTTCCCCGCGGCCCGGGCCACGACCGCCCTCTGCTTGACCGCCGTTCCCTCGACAGTCGCTTCCTTGGCCGGCGCTTCCTTGGCCGTCGTTTCAATGACCGTCGCTTTCTTGACAGTCGAATTGTTGACAGTCGATTTCATGGCAGTCGCTTCTTCGACCGTCGTTTCCTCCACCGCTGTGTCCTTGACCGCCTTCGTCCCGGATCTTCCCTCCACCCGTGCCGCCGTTTTTGTCTCCCGAGACTGAGGGTCCCGAGCTTCTGGTTCGCCCGCCCGGGGATCCGGGGTTCTCGGCTCGACCGGCCGGTCCGCTCGCCCCGCCGGGGGGCCGGCCAGGCGGGGCACCATGCCGCGGGAGAAGGCCACGGCGATGGCATCGCAGCGATCGTTCTCCGGGTGGCCGCTGTGGCCGCGCACATGGCGCAGTTCCACGCCCTCCAGCCGGGTCCCGTCCAGTTGTTCCCAGAGGTCGCGGTTGAGCACGGGCCCCCCGCTCGCCGTGCGCCACCCCTTGCGTTTCCAGCCCGGCAGCCATTTCTGCAGGCCATCGATCAAATAGCGGCTGTCGGTGAGGATCACGAGGCGGGGATGGCGGGGCAGGGTGCGCAGGGCGCGCAACACCTCCAGGGCCGCCGTCAGCTCCATGCGGTTGTTGGTGGTGGCGGGGTCATGGCCCCCCATTTCCCGCAGGGAACCATCCTCGAAACGCAGCAGGGCGCCCCACCCCCCCGGGCCCGGATTGCCACTGCAGGCCCCGTCGCACGCCGCCAGCAGCACGCGCCCTCCGGCTCCGGCGTCGCCTGTCGCCTGGTCCTGTCCCGCCATGGCTCCTCGCTGGTGTGCGGATCGGGTGTTGCCCCAGCCTCTGGGGTGGCTTTAATGGGCAGCCCTTCCCGCTTTGCGGGGTCCTGCCCGATCACCATGAAGCGACCCTACTTGGCCCTCGCCACCGTCTCCCTGGTGGCCGCTTTCGCCTCCGCGCAGGGTCTGGGCGGGCTGGCCAACGGCCTGTTCGGCAGCGCGCCGGTGGACACCAACAGTTTTGCCGTGCTCGCCCGTCCCGTGGGCGACGATGACTGGACTCTGGTGGTGTTGGAGCAGCTGCGGGCCCGCCCCTTCTGTTGGACCCCCCGCCCCGACGGGCTGGTGGATCCCACCCTGAATCGTTTCGATTACACCGGCATCTGCGGTCGTTTCATCGACAGCAACGGCTATTCGCTCCGCATGGGCAATGTGGATTACAGCCATGCCTATCGCCTGCGGGTGCAGCGACAGGGGGCCGAGCTGCAGTTGCTGGCCACCACCGCCTCCAGGGGGGCTGAGCTGCTGGTGGGACGGGGACCGGTGCCCCGACGGGATCGGGACCTGTTTGTTTCCCTCAAGCTGGAGCCCGGTTGGGAATTGCGGCGCCGCTTGTTCGGGGAGCGCAGCCTCAACCATGTGTATTTCGCCAATGGCCAGCCACTGGACAGCCTGATCGCCACCGCCCGGGGCCGGACGGTGACCGGTGAAGGGTTGCTGGCTTCGCCCGCGGCCCCGCCGCCGCCCCTGACCGTCGATGGAGGAGGGGATCTCCCCACACCCCGTGAGCCGGGCCGACTGGCCAGGGGTGCCCGCCAGGTGCCCTCCCCGTGGAGCCCCGCTCCTGACGCCAGGGCCGCCACCCCTGCGGAGACCCCGGCGGATGGGGGCACAACAGGTGGAGTGGTGGCGCTCCAGGTGATTCCCTACGAGGAGCGCGGCGGCGATGGCTCGCAACGGCCAACCAGCGAACGCCTCAGCGCGACCCGGGATCGATAGGCACTTCCGGGACTGACCCGCTGGCCCTGGCTGGATTCTTCGCCCTCGTTATGGTTGTCCTGTGTGAGGAGTGCTGAACGTCACGCCAGGGTCGAAACGAGGACAGACTCCCGGCCAGCGTTCAACCCCTTGACCCTGCCTTCGGCGGGGTTTTTTTTTGGGCTGAAGTGGGAGCGCGGGAGCGGGCGGGGGACACCCCCCGAAAAAAACCGGCCCTGGCGGGCCGGTCCTTTGCGGTGAGGCCGGAGGGTCACTTGATGGTGACTTTTCCGCCCGCTTCTTCGATGGTTTTCTTGAGGGCTTCGGCGTCTTCTTTCTTGACGGCTTCCTTCACGGCTTTGGGAGCCGCTTCCACCAGGGCCTTCGCTTCGCCGAGGCCGAGGCCGGTGACCTCGCGGACGGCCTTGAGCACCTTGATCTTGGCGGCGGCGTCAAAGCTTTCGAGAATGACGTCAAATTCGGTCTGCTCTTCCACCGGTTCAGCGGCGGCGGCGGCCGGAGCGGCCATCACAACACCGGCAGAAGCGGCGGCGGACACGCCAAAAGCTTCTTCAATCTGCTTGACAAGCTCAGAAGCTTCCAGCAGGGTCAGGGTCTTCAGTTGTTCGAGGATTTGGTCAGTAGCTGCGGTCATGATTTGAGAATCAGCAACAGATCAGGGGAGAGGAATGGGGGGGTCAAAGGGCTGGCCCGTGGCGATGGGCCGGGCTCAGGAGCCCGTGCCTTCGCCTTCGGCGTGCTGCTTGAGTGCCCGGGCGAGACCGGACGGCACCTCATTGATCCCAACAGCCAATTTGGTGGCCACAGCATTGATCGCACCGGCGATCTGTGCCATGAGCACCTCCTTGGAGGGCAGATCCCCAATGGCCTTGATGTCAGCTTCCGAGAGCAGCTTGCCTTCAAACAAGCCGCCCTTCGTCTGTGACTTCTTGGTGTCCTTTTGGAAGGACTGCACGGCTTTCACCGCGCCGCCAACGTCGCCCTTGATGAGCACGAAGGCGTTGGGGCCATCGAGGAGGGATTCGAGGGCCGTCCAGGCAGTGTCTCCATCAATGGCACGGCGCATCAAGGTGTTTTTGGTCACCTTGCAAACACCGTTGATCGGAGCCAGACGGTTGCGAAGATCCGTCAGCTCGCGGATGGAGAGGCCCTGATAATCCAGGACCAGTGCCATTTCGGCCTCACCGAGGAGCTGCTTGAGCTCTTCGACGATCTGTTGCTTGCTCTCCAGCGTGCGGCCCATAGGAGTGGATCGAATCGTGAGGAACAAGCCGGGAACGCGACCCCGAATCTTCTCCGAAGCAAGCTTCTGGAAAAGCGACGAGGCCGCGGCTGGTTCACACCCGATCCGCCCCTGGAGGAGCTGGCGGGTTCAAACTTGACGCTGGGACCTCGGCAGGACTTACATCTCCGCCATTTCGTGTTTCCGGGAGGGAAAACGAAACGGTGGCCAAAACCTGCTGTCTTGGGTGGGGCGCGTGCCCTCTGGCCGTGGCCAGAGATTCAATGTATCACCCGGGCGGCCTCAGCTCTCCTTCTTGATGTCCTGCAGGGCGGATACATCCACCGCAATGGAGGGGCCCATGGTGGACGTGATGTAGAGACTCCGCCAGTAGCGACCCTTGGCACCGCTCGGTTTGTTGCGATCAATCGTTTCCTGCAGGGCCTTCAGGTTGTCGAGCAGATGGTCGGCGCTGAAGCTGGCCTTGCCAAAACGCACATGCACGATGCCGGTGCGATCCGCCCGGAATTCCAGCTTGCCCGCCTTGAACTCAGCGATCGCCCCGGCCAGATCGGTGGTGACCGTGCCGGCCTTCGGGTTGGGCATCAAACCCCGGGGGCCCAGCACGCGGCCGAGTTTGGCCACCTTGGGCATCATGTCGGGGGTGGCGATCAGCAGATCAAAGTCGATCGCACCGCCGGCGATCTTCTCCACCAGCTCCTCGTCGCCGGAAAGGTCGGCCCCGGCAGCCTTGGCTTCCGCCACTTTCTCGCCGCGGGCAATCACAGCCACCCGCACGGTCTGACCCGTTCCATGGGGCAGGGCCACGGTGGTGCGGAGCTGCTGGTCGGTGTATTTGGGGTCAATGCCCAGACGGGCATGGGCTTCGATGGTTTCATCGAATTTCGCCGTGGCGTTGGTTTTCACCAGCTGCAGCGCCTCCTCGGGCGCATGGAGCCGGTCTTCGACCGATTTGGCGAGGGCGTTGAAGCGCTTGGAAGGATGGCTCATGGAAGGAAGGGGTGCGAACGACCGTTTCGGTCTCCCCCGTGGGGTGAAAAATGGATGGAACAGATGGAGCCAGGGAGGCTCAGTCGTTGACGGAGACGCCCATGTTGCGGGCGGTGCCCTCAATGATGCGCATGGCCGACTCCACGCTGGTGCAGTTGAGGTCGGGCAGCTTGGTTCGGGCGATCTCCTCGAGCTGAGCACGGCTGATCGCACCCACCGGTCCCTTGGCCGAGGTGGCAGACCCCTTGGGGATGCCGGCGGCTTTCTGGATCAGCACGGACGCAGGCGGGGTCTTGGTGATGAAGGTGAAGCTGCGGTCTTCAAAGACCGAGATTTCCACCGGGATCACATAACCGGCCTTGTCCTGGGTGCGGGCGTTGTACTCCTTGCAGAACGCCATGATGTTGACCCCGTGTTGACCGAGGGCCGGACCCACTGGCGGCGCGGGGTTGGCTTTGCCGGCCGAGAGGGCCAGCTTGATCACAGCTACGACTTTCTTGGCCATCGGCGAAGCAGGGAGACTGGGCGAGGAGGGGCACTGGAGACTCTGCGGATCCCCGGCATCCAAAGGATCGGGGGGCTGGTGGGGAACCCACCGCGGGCCGCCCTCCGCAGGGAGACGGCCGCGAGCCGTAGGTCAGTTTTGCTTGCTGACCTGGGAAAACTCGAGCTCGACCGGCGTTTCCCGTCCGAAGATCGAGAGCAGGGCCTTGAGCTTGCTGCGCTCGGCGGACACCTCGATCACTTCGCCCTGGAAGTCCTTGAAGGGGCCGCCCGTGACGAGAATCTGGTCGCCCTCGCTGAGATCAACCTTCACCACGGCTTTCTTCTCCGTCGCCCGGCGGAAAATGCGTTCCACTTCCGCGCGACTGAGGGGGCGGGGCTTGATGTGGCCCCGGGCCTTGCCGGTGGCGCGGCGCTCCTCCTGGCCCACGAAGTTGATCACGTTGGGGGTGCTGCGCACGGCCATCATCGTGTCTTCATCCAGGATCATGCGCACCAGCACATAGCCGGGGAAGACCTTCTCCTCGATCGATTGGCGGGTGCCGTCCTTCTTCAACTTCACCCCCGGGGTCTGGGGGATCTCAATGTCGAGGATGCGGTTGCTGACGCCCAGGGTGATGGCCCGCTGCTCCAGGGTGGCCTTCACCTTCTTTTCGCAGCTGGAGGCCACCTGCACGGCAAACCAGCGGGCCACCTGGGGCGCCTCGGCCCCCTCGGCGCTCGCCAGCTCCCCGGACGGAACCTCAGCGGGGGGATGGTCGGCCAAGGGCGCCTCTCCAGAGGGAAAATCCCCCGGGGCGAAGCGCTCGGACGGGACCTCTGCAGCCGAGAGATCCCCTTCGGAACGGGGATCCTCGTCGGAATCCTCGTCCAATTCATCGTCGGCCCCGCAGGCCTCGGCCGGCTCGCGTTCCGCGGGCGGGGGGGAGAGGGCGAAATCCTCGGGGGAGGACGCCTCATCCAGGGTGGGGTGGGAAGACTCCGTCAGGGCCATCATCATCGGAACAACAGTTTGGCTCCCCAGCTGTAGAAGCGATCGAGGGCCGCGATCGCCGCCGCCGAGACCGCCACCATCACAATCACCGCCACCGTTTCGTTGAACAGCTGCTGGCGACTGGGCCACACCACTTTGCGCAGCTCGGCCAGGGTGGCCGCCGCAAAGCCGTTGGCCTGATCCAGGGGCGTGCCCGGTGCACGTGGGTCGTCACCGGGAGGGGTGGGCCGCTCGGGGGCGGAGGTGGAGGAGGCGTTGGAGGAGGGATCCACGGCAGGATGATCGCTGGCTGAGCGGCGCTTGCCGGGCGTCTCCGCCCATCAGCAAACGACCACCCTACCGGACGCTCCCCCCCTCCCCCCGCAGGGCCTCGAAACGCAGCCGTTCCGGCGCCTCTTCGGGCCCCGGGCCAAGGCGCACCCCCCGGGCGCCGCTGAAGTGATCCTCCAGCAGTTCGGTGGCCAGGGGATTCTCGATCCAACGGCGGATCAGACGGCGCAGGGGCCGCGCACCGTATTCCGGCTCCCAGGCGCGCTCCGCCAGGACGTTGACCACGGCGTCATCCACCTCCAGACGCAACGACTGCTCCGAAAGGAGCTGGGCCAGCTCCCGCAGCTGCAGATGCACAATGCGCCGCAAATCCTCCCGACCCAGCGGGCGGAAGCGGATCACCTCGTCGATGCGGTTGAGAAACTCCGGGCGGAACTGCCGCGCCAGGGCCTGATCCACCTCCTTTCGCAACGCTTCCTCCGCCTCCGCGCTGTCCTCAGGGAAGCGGGCCCGCTCCAAGATCGCCCGTCCGGCCAAGTTGCTGGTCATGATCACCACGGTGTGGCGGAAGTCGACGGTGCGACCGCGGGAATCGGTGAGGCGGCCGTCGTCAAGCACCTGCAGCAGGAGGTTGAACACCTCCGGATGGGCTTTCTCCACCTCATCCAGCAGCAACACCGCATAGGGCCGTCGCCGCACGGCCTCCGTGAGCTGGCCGCCCTCCTCATAGCCCACATAGCCCGGCGGAGCGCCCACCAGGCGGGCGACGGCGTTGCGTTCCATGTATTCGCTCATGTCCAGTCGCACGAGGGCCTCCTCCTCATCGAAGAGGTTGGCGGCGAGGGCCTTGGCCAGCTCCGTCTTGCCGACGCCCGTGGGCCCCAGAAACAGGAACGATCCCACGGGACGGCCGGGGGCCTTCATGCCCGCCCGCTCGCCGCCGACCACGGGGTGCAGCTCGTCGATGAACAGCACCACCCCCCCGTTGCGCCCCTCGGCGTCGCGCACCTCCTCCAGCACGCCCCGCAACCGTTCCTCGAACTGCCCCCGGAATTTGGCGCCGGCGATCAGGGCTCCCAGATCCAGCGCCACCAGACGCACGCCC
>JBKDTB010000271.1:0-6795 GCA_046340515.1 Cyanobacteriota bacterium
CTCCTCGGTCACCGCCAGCCGGTCGAGGGCGGCCTGCTGAAGGGCCTGCTCCTGCTGCCGGCGCTGGGAGGTGGCCTTGGCGGCCAGGATGCCCCCGTCAAAGAAGGTCCAGCGCACGTTCATCCCCACCGTGGCCTCGGAATTGAGATCGGAGCTGTCGCTGCTGGTCTGCGTCGAGCCGGTGCCTTCGATGGAGAGGGTGGGCAGATAGCCCTTGCGGGTGGCCACGGCGCTCCAGGCGAAGCTGCGGGCGGTCGCCAGGCTGCGTTGGATCTCCTCCCGCAGGCGCAAAGCCTGATGGATCGTCTCCTGGCGGGAGAGGGTCCACTGGCCCCGCAGGGCCAAGGGCTCCGCCGGCAGCACCAGGTCGCCGGGGGGGAGGCTGAGGGCGCGGGCCAGCTTGGAGGCGGCGACGATCACCTGCTCATGGGTGTCGATGCGCAGGATCAACAAGGCCAGCTGTTGGCTGAGGAGCTGATCCACGTCGGGCGACTCCCCCCGGCGGGCCAGGGCCAGCCGCAGCCAGTGGTCCACCATGGCGCTCAACCGGCGATACTCCACCTCCAGCAGCAACAGCGACTGGAGGTCGATGTAGCTCTCCTGCACGTTGAGCACCAGGGAGCGGGCTTCCACATCAAAGAGGAAGCGATCGGCCTCCACGCTGGCCTGATTGGCCCGGGCGCGGGGTGCGCGGCTGGGATCGAAGAAGGTCCAGTCCAACGTCAACTCCGGGGAGGAGACGGAGAGGGTGTTGTCCCGTTGCTGCTGCACGCCCAACAGGCCGGGGTCGTTGTTGTCTGCCTTGAGGCTGGGCGACCATTCCCGGCGGATCGCCACACCCGTCCAGCGGGTGGCCTCGATGCCGGCGTGGACCTTGGCCAGGATCGGATTCCGCTCCAGGGCCACCGCCATCGCTTCTTCCAGGGTGAGCCGGCGGGCCGTTCGCTCGAGGTGGTCGCGGTTGCGGTAGAGGCGCTGATTCAGCACCTCCAACCGCTCGGACGTGGAGGCGGCGGCCGGGGCGCCGGGCCTGGCGGACGGCACCCCGTTCCGCAGGACGTCGGGGCTGGCGGGGACCCGCTCCGCCCCCAGGGCCAGGCCGCCCACCAGGCCGGGCAGGAGCGCCAGCAGCGCCCCCAGCCCGACCTTCCCCACCCGGTGACGTCCCTCAGGCCTCATCCAGAGCCGCCACTCCGGGCAACACCCTGCCTTCCAGGAGCTCCAGGCTGGCGCCGCCGCCGGTGGAGATGTGGCTCATCTTTTCGGCCACGCCCACCTTCTCCACCGCGGCGACGGAATCGCCTCCGCCGATGATGGTGATCGTCCCCTTGGCGCTCAGATCGGCGAGGGTGTGGGCGATGGCGTTGGTGCCGGCGGCGAACTTGTCGAACTCAAACACACCCATCGGGCCATTCCAGATCACGGTCTGGCAGTCGGCCAGAGCATCCTGGAACACCTTCACGGAATCGGGGCCGATGTCCAGGCCCATCCAGCCTTCGGGGATGGCCTCCACCTTGGCGATCTGGCTGTTGGCGTCCTTGTCGAACTTGTCCGCCACCACCACATCGGTGGGCAGCAGAAACTGCACGCCCTTGGCGGCCGCCTTGGCCTCCAGCTCCTTGGCGAGGTCGAGCTTCTCGGTCTCCACCAGGCTGCTGCCCACCTCCAGGCCACGCGCTTTGTAGAAGGTGAAGATCATGCCGCCACCGATGAGGATCTTGTCGCACTTCTCGATCAGGGCCTCCAGCACGCCAATCTTGCTGCTCACCTTCGACCCGCCCACGATGGCCGCCAGGGGGCGCTTGGGGTTGTCAATGGCGCCCTGCAGGTAGGCCAGCTCCTTCTCCATGAGGTGGCCCGCCACGTTGGGGCTGAGGAATTTGGTCACCCCTTCCGTGGAGGCATGGGCCCGGTGGGCGGCGCCGAAGGCATCGTTCACGTACACCTCAGCCAGCGATGCCAGCTTCTTGGCGAACTCCGCGTCGTTTTTCTCTTCCTCCGCGAAGAAGCGCACGTTTTCCAACAACACCACGCCCCCTTCCTCCAGGGCCGCCACCTTGGCTTCGGCGTCGTCACCCACGCAGCTGTCGGTCTTCTCCACCGGCACGCCGAGCAGATCACTCAAACGGGCCGCCACCTGGGTGAGGCGCATGCCCTCATTCACCTGGCCCTTGGGACGGCCGAAGTGGGCGGCCAGGATCACCTTGGCGCCCAGGTCGCGCAGGAAACCGATGGTGGGCAGGGCGGCCCGGATGCGGGTGTCATCGGTGATGGCGCCGCTGTCATCCTGGGGGACGTTGAAATCCACCCGCACCAGCACGCGCTTGCCGCGCAGGTCAGCTTCGCCAAGGGAGGCAAGGGAGCGCTTGGGCATGGTGGCGGGCACAGGGGAAGGCGGGGGGAGATTAACCCCTCAACCACCTTTCCTCCCACCCCCGGGCTCCTGCCGGGCCCATTCGGCTCCCCGCCCGGACGGGGGCCACCGGCAGCGCTAGACAGGAGAGGCCGTTCCGCGGACCATGTTCGACACTGTTCTCTTCCCCATCGACAACAGCCGCCAGACGATGGAAATGGCTGGAAAGGTCATCCAACTGGCCCAGCAGCACGGCAGTCGGGTGGTGCTCCTCGCCGTGGTGGAAGAGGAGGAAGGTGGACTAATGCATGAACCGGCCTCCGTCACCCAGCTGCTGGAGAAGGCCCGGCAAGGTTTTGAAGAGGCCGGCCTGGCCTGCGATGTGTTCGAGCGGTCGGGCAAGCCGGCCTTCGTGATCGGGGATGTGGCGGAGGAGGTGAACGCGGATCTGATCGTGATGGGCACCCGGGGCCTCACCCTGGAGGACGACCAGCACAGCACCGCCGCGCGGGTGATCCAGCTGGCCCCCTGTCCGGTGATGGTGGTGCCCTGATGGGGTCCCCCTCCGCCACCGGGCTCGCCCCGTCCGGAACGGGCTCGCTGGCGCCGCTGATCCAGTGGTATCCGGGCCACATCGCCAAGGCGGAGCAGGCCCTCAACGCCAACCTCGACAAGGTGGATCTGGTGCTGGAGGTGCGGGATGCCCGCATCCCCCTGGCCACCGGCCATCCCCGCCTGGCCCGCTGGATCCGGGACAAACCCCATCTGCTGGTGCTCAACCGGATCGACATGGTGCCCCCGGCGGTCCGACAGGCCTGGGAGGCGTGGTTTCGCCAGCGGCAGCGGGCGCCCCTCTGGTGTGACGCGAAGGCCGGCACGGGGGTGAAGGCGCTGCGGGAGGCGGCGATCCAGGCCGGTGAGGCCCTCAATGCCCGCCGCGCCGGCCGGGGCATGCGACCCCGGCCGGTGCGGGCTTTGGTGCTGGGGTTTCCGAATGTGGGCAAATCAGCCCTGATCAATCGGCTGGTGGGCCGTCGGGTGGTGGAGAGCGCCCGCCGGCCGGGGGTCACCCGGGCCCTGCGCTGGGTGCGCCTGGGCCAAGCCCTCGATCTGCTCGACGCGCCCGGTGTGCTCCCCCCCCTGCTGGAGGACCAGGAGGCGGCTGTGCTCCTGGCGATTTGCGATGACATCGGCCAGGCGGCCTACGACCCGGAGCTGGTGGCGCGGGCCTTCCTGGGGCGCCTGGCGATGCTCGCGGCCCAGCCGGTGGCTGGCGCGCGCCTGGAGGTGCTGGAAACGCGCTATGGCGTGGCCTGGGGGGCGGAACCCGAGAGCTGGCTGGCGGGCGCCGCCGACCGCCACACCAGCGGCGATGGCTTGCGCATGGCCACCCGCCTGCTGGATGACTTTCGCTGCGGACGGCTGGGGGCCTTCGCCCTGGAGCTGCCGGACGCCTGAATGACAGAGAATTCCAAGAGCCGCTTCGCAAGCGTGGGGTTTGGCGTGGGAGAAGGGGAGCTGCTCTCCCTCACCTATCCCAAGCCCCTGCCGATGCGGCTGGATCGCTGGCTGGTGTCGCAACGGCCGGAGCAGAGCCGCGCCCGCATCCAGAAGGTCATCGACGCCGGCTTTGTGCGGGTGAATGGCCTCACGGGGCGCGCCAAGACCCCCCTGCGCCAGGGGGCGTTGGTGGAGGTGTGGATGCCGCCGCCGGAACCGTTGCCCTATCTGGTGGCCCAGGAGATCCCCCTGGATGTGCTGTTTGAAGACGCCCACCTGATCGTGATCAACAAGCCCGCCGGCCTGACGGTGCATCCCGCGCCAGGCAACAAGGACGGCACCCTGGTGAACGCCCTGCTTCACCACTGCCCCGACCTGCCCGGCATCGGCGGTGAGCTGCGCCCCGGCATCGTGCATCGGCTCGACAAGGACACCACCGGTTGCATCGTCATCGCCAAGAGCCAGGAGGCCCTGGTGCGGCTGCAGGGGCAGATTCAGAAGCGCATCGCCAGCCGGGAGTATCTGGGGGTGGTGCATGGCCAGCCGGCTGGTGACGCCGGCACGATCATCGGCGCCATCGGCCGCCATCCGGTGGATCGCAAGAAATACGCCGTGGTGAGCGATGAGCTGGGTCGCCACGCCTGCACCCACTGGCAGGTGGTCGAACGCCTGGGCGACCACGCCCTGCTGCGCTTCCAGCTCGACACGGGCCGCACCCACCAGATTCGCGTGCATTGCGCCCACATCCAGCACCCGATCGTCGGCGATCCCCTGTATTCCCGCGCCCGCCGCCTGCCCGTCGACCTGCCCGGCCAGGCCCTGCACGCCGCCGCCCTGGGGCTCAACCACCCGATCAGCGGGGAGCGGCTCAGCTTTGAGGCGCCGTTGCCGGAGACGATGGAGAAGTTGCTGGTGGTGTTGCGGCGGCGGGTGGGGTGAGGCGCCCAGGCCAGGATGAACAATTCGCCCCCATTCAGGGGTGGAAGGGCATAGCCCAAGCGATTGCTTTCAGGGCGTCTCAAGCTCTCTCGTTTTGAGATCAAAGCTCTTTTCAGGTGGCTGTCAAGCGCGATGCTGGCCAGGAGCTGCCCCGCTTCCCTGAACGCTTTCGTTCAGCCATTGGTTTGGATTTTCTTGTCATGAACCTCCAGAAGCTACTGGAGTGTTTTTTCTTTTTGGACTTATGGCCATAGCATTTTCTCTGGCAGAAAGCAGCCTGCGATTTCAATGTGGCGGTGCGGAAGGAACACCCGGCTGCCGTCTGAGGTTCCATCGGCAAGCTGGAGGGAGAGTCTCCGTTGGCATCAGGTCAGGTTCAGCTTGATCTACTCGGGAGGCGCGAATTATTAAATACCTTGGATATTTCCTGTAAAATG
The DNA here is from genome assembly GCA_046340515.1 of Cyanobacteriota bacterium. Lineage (GTDB taxonomy): Bacteria > Cyanobacteriota > Cyanobacteriia > PCC-6307 > Cyanobiaceae > Cyanobium. The sequence goes on from JBKDTB010000271.1 coordinate 5,230, forward strand.
TGCAGTTTGCTGTCGCCAATGAGTTGTGCTCTCAGGCAAAATATGTGAATAGAATTCTATTTCTTTTCTAGGGGCTGGAAGAGCCGTTCAGCCAAAAAAAACTGCGGCCGCCTCTTGGCAGCCGCAGTTGGCATCAATGGTGCCAATGTTGTGTAGAAAGCCCGCGAATCCAGATAGCCATAAAAGTGTAGAGCAGATGGTCGCTCTTGGCTTCCATGGCTCGTTCAGCCAAGGCCCCGTGTAGAGCCCGTTCAAGCGGGCCTGCGTCTTCAGGAATTCGACGCGGAGCCGGTGCGAAGACGGGCTCTCAGCCGCCGGCTTTGGGCGTAGGCGGCAGCAACGCCAAGCAGGGGCAGGGGACCGGGAACAGACGTGAAGCGTCCCGCTGGGATGGGCAAATTCGGCGTGGTTTCGTAGGCGGCGCTAAGAATTTGATATAGTCCACCTGTTCCAGCATTGCCGTTCCAATCTACCTTCATCCAGGCGTAATAGGTATCGGCGCCAACGGTTGATTGAAAGCCGATATAATCACTAAAGTTGCCATGCTTTATTTCAGTACCGCTAGGATAATAATTTAATAGCGTTTCGGAAAGGGTGTCGCTCCAGATAACACCCGTTGGCCCAATATTAATTCATTGAGTGAATACACTTTGGCGGAAACATCTCCCCCTGTGACTGCCATTTTTAATCCGTTCTTAGGCCCGAAACCAGCCCAGGTTGGTCGGAAGGTTCGACGAAACAAATCCAGGTCTCCAGTGCCACCGCTTGGGAAGAAATTATTGACAGTTTTTGTTCCACTGGAGATACCTGCGTTTTCGCCAGTGATGTTCACCGCGGGAGTCCCTACACTGGTCAGGTCGAACGCCACGATTGCAGCCCCAGCAGGTTGAGCAAGGCCGTGCAGGCATGTGAAGGCTGCCAGCGAGACACCGAAAGCAGACAACCTCTTGAAGGACCGACCAGGATTGCGATGGTGCCGAAATTTCATCATGGAAGTGAAAGCCAGTGGGATGGATGGAAGACCAGGCAGCTAAGCGAACGCTGTGATGCGCCATCAAATAATGTGCACCACAATTGAACCGGCAAAAAGGTCTTCCAAGGCAGCCTGAGGAGGCCTGCCCAAGCAGGAAAATCTCATCGCAAAGACCAGTGAGTCCACTTTTGAGGCTTGCCCGCGGCAAATTTATTGGACTCGTCCATCCCAAGGCTGGCCATTGTTCGCTTTTTATTCCGTCCGCGCTGGCTGGCCCAGCCTGCAATCCATTGTAAGGCTAGAAAATGCGTGATCCCCGCCGCCCTGGATGGCAGCAAGATGGGTGCGCTGGTCGTCCTCTTCAAGGAGGACCCGGCTTGACATCCCTGCGAGAGCGCCACCGGTGAGGTGATGACCAGCCTGGCTGGCCGGCGTGTCGCCCCGGGCCACCGATCGCGCTCGGCTGCTTTTGCAGCCCGCCAGCCCGGGGTGTGCGGGAGGTGGCGAGCGCCTGCTGGCGGCTGGAGGCTCCCCGGGGGCGATTGAGGTGCAGTATGATGAATCATCCCACCTTGGGGTTTGGACGATGACGA
>JBKDTB010000272.1:0-3975 GCA_046340515.1 Cyanobacteriota bacterium
TCCCACTCCAGCAGCTCCCGCAGTCGGCCATTGCCAGCGGAGCCTCCAAGGGCGTTCAGGGCGCCCAGGAAGGCGGCATGGCTCTCTTGCTCAGACAGGGACTCCAGGGGCATCAACAGATCGGCGCAGCGCTTGGGAGCAGCGGCTGCAGCCCCACACTGCGCTCAGTTTGCCAGCCCCACACGACTTTTGGGAGGTTGTGCTTTGGCGATCCGTTGGGAAGATTGACACCTGCGGAGGGTCGAAGTCTTCCTTGTTGAATGTATTTTTGAAACATTCAATGAATCAAGCTCCTTTTGGGAATCCATGGTTGTGGTCTTGCTGCTTGGAAGGTCGATCATGGAGTTGAGGTTGGTTTGATTGGTGGGGCAGTCTGGCTTTCTTCTCATGCGCCGAACGCTGGCCATCTCCTGCCCGCAGAAGGCTGCTGCATCGGGATCTCGTTGGGCTTCAGGGAATTGATGGGGGCGGGTCAGGTGCATGGCCTTGTCAGCGAGGCCTCTACAGAGCCAACAACGCCTGCAGAACAGCCAGTAGCGCATTAAGCGTCGTCTCCGACAGTCTCCCCAAGCGCCTGACGAGAGGTTCCCGAGCTACAACCCTCAGCTGACCAACCACAACATAGCCTTCTTTGCTATAAAAACTGCAACGCACACGAAAAGGGTTTGGATGTCCACCAGTGGTGAGAGGCGCGACAATGAAAGTACGAAGATGAGCATTAAGCTCATCCGGTGATACTACGACGCAAGGCCTTGTCTTCCTGATTTCAGATCCTCGCGCGGGATTCCATGCAACAAGGTGGATATCCCCTCTTGAGACGCATTATTGAGTCACCATGACCATTCTTCATCATCAAATCGAGTGGCACACATCTCATCGAGAAGACCCTCCGGCTCGAAAGACGCTGCAGCCTCTGCCCAGCCAGCCCTCGCCTGAGCCGATGGCCTGATGGTCAGAACCCCTGGAGCGGCCTCGATCTCGACTTCGTCAGACAGCCCTGCAATCTCAAGCAGCGGCTTGGCAAGGCGGATCCCTCGCGAGTTGCCGATTTTGACCAGCCTCGCTCGAACCACGGCCACACCAAACCGACGTTCTGACAATGTAGCCACGCCGGTGTCGTCGTGTAACTCCCGCGCTCTGGCTATCGCTGGCCATCATCTGGCCGCAGGGAGTGAATGACCCAGGTGGCAGGCACACGGCAGCGGCTCAGGTGCATGGCATTGTTAGCCTCCAAAGTTTTTCTCTACAACCTCCTGGATGAAGCGCCGACAAAGAGTATCGACCTTCTCTTCTCGAACACGAGAGTCAACCCCTCGGACAACGAATGCTTCGGCATCAGGGTTATATCCAATCTCTACTATATTGGGAACATTGGGCGCTGTTATCTGATCGAGAAATTCGTAGTGATAAGATCCTGCGGGCTCTTCTCTACTTAAATGAAGTGTTACGTCAACTCCAATGCCACGCATTGCGTGACTTGGTGAAGCAAAAAAGAATAGGTATCGAGCTGACCTTGCCCCGATCTTAAAGTCAATACGGAAAAACCAAGTCTTTTTTGCAGAGCCATAGTTTTTGAGTGAGAGGTACTTTTCAAATCCGAGGTTGCCAAAATCCTTAAAGTATATCTTTCCAATGTTGGAATTTTTATCAAGTAGGTCCGCGGTCTGTCGAATCAGGCTTTTCAAAAGCTCCATTGCGTTCTTCCACACTTCATAATGGTTGGATGCTGTAACCTTTTCTTTCGCGTCAAACTTCTGTGCGATAGACTTTGCCCATTCCTGCGCGTCTCTTTGTTCAGAGGCGGCTGCTTCATACTCTTCGAGACTCTCTTCTATTGACTCTGCAACGAGAGACACAAATCCGGTCAAATCTGAGGCTTGAGACAATTCTAGTGCATCATAGTAGCGTGTACGGTCTTCTCGGGTAATCACGGCTATTGGAAAACCATAGCGCATAAACAGCAAATTCATTAGGAGTCTTGCCACTCGTCCGTTGCCATCAACGAATGGATGAATTGTCACAAACCAGGTATGGGCAGCACTGGCTACAAGGATCGCTTCATCTTGCTTAAATAGAGTTCCTGGGCTGCTAGCTGATTTCAGCCATTCGCCAAACAGATTCATTTCACTCGATATTTGCTCAGGGTTTGGCGGCTTAAACGACGATCCACTAATTTCAACGGGGACCGATCGGTACCTTCCAGCATTTTCTTGATTTATATCTGTGAGAACCAAGTAATGGAGCTGTCTAATGTCCGCTTCTGTAATGGGTGTTTCAATATTCATCGCTAACTCTTCGAGGAAGTCAAGAGCGGCGGATAGATTCTTGGCCTCCGCCTGATCTTTGAGTGGCTTGCCGCTAATGGTTAAACCCTGCTCAACAACCAACCTTGTCTCCCCAACATCAAGAGTGCTACCCTCAATTGCATTTGAGTTGTAGATATTCTTGATTTTTAAGTATTTTCGCAGCTTGCTCAGTACCTCTGGGGTAAGCGCACCCATGGAGCGCATAACCTGAACTCGGTCGGCTAGTATCTTTGTTTGGTCTAGTTGAGCTTCTGCAATTTCATAGTGTGTACCTTGTAAGATGTGCATTTGCTCAATGATAATGTCTGTTGATTCTAGCTCTTGGCTGTGAGGTTAACGCTGGCCATCCCCTGCCCACAAAGAGCTCCTGGGGCGTGCTCCCTTGGGACTTCGGGGAATTTAAGGTGGTGGGACGGGTGAATGGCCGTGTTAGCTTCCCTAGATGCTTAATCCAGCAAGCCGTTATCAAAGCAGAGCTTTGCAATGCCACCATGTCTATAGTTTTCAGCCCTCCCTCCCCTCTTGTTCGCGGAAAAGAAGATTCTGATAATGGACCTTTGCAAGATAGTTGCTGGAGAAGTCTTGCATTGTTCTAAGTGAATATGACTTGAAGTCGCTTGCTCGCGCCTTCCCAGCCTTTCCTATGCCTTGGAGGACAGATCTCTCTGTGGGCTTGAGAAAAAGACCATTGAGATCCGTCTCGTCAATTTGTTTTAGATAGACTTCAGCAAGGTGATCTGCTATCTGTTGGCCAATCATTGATTCGGCAATTACTCTGTTAATCGCCATATGAATAGATTCTTTCAGTGCCTTCCCTTGAGGTTTTGAAAAAACAGATTTCGCCAGGACAGAGCTGCCCGTGCTCTCAATTAACTTCACACACACACTATTGCTGTACTTAGGATGAAATCTCAGTTCACCTCTGGATGTCTCCAGAAGATTCTGATGCCTCTTCCTCGTAAGTGGTGCCTTACCGTGGCCCGAAGAATGGAACTTTGATACCCTAATGGCAATAGCTTGATCGAGCTCGTCAAGCTCAATCGGTCTAATTTCTATTCCTGATTCCGTTACTCTCTCAAGCACTCTAGAGTCTAGGCATTGAATCAAGCTTTCTAGCCCGATCTGGCCACTTAAGACCCACCAACATCTCTCGATACTGAAAAGCGTATCTCGAAAGGAAATAGGCATTCGATCGAGCTGATCTTTGTCTGGGTTCTAAAGATTATCCAGTGCGACTATGCAGGAAGTAAATCCAAGTCTATTGTTTTTGTCTTGTGACACAATAGTGAGGGCATCGCTAATCATTTCTAGCGATGCATCGCTGATACTTGGCAATTCAATAATCCTCCCGACAGTGCGTCCAAAGCCAGCAATAGATATGCCAACCTCAATGCTACCAGTTGCGGCACCAGAGGCCCACTTGCGAATCTTCTTTGTCTGAGGTTGGATATCAGTCTTATTTACTGCGCACCACTTCTCAACAGATTTACAGAGAGAGCCAAGTGCCCGGTGAGCTATTGCCTCCAAAGAATCACTAGGCTGTACAGGACAGAGATCTCTTGCGGCCAACAATTTTGGGCCAAATGGAGCCAAGTCATTCCCAAGTTGATATTGTTTTATCTTTAGAAAAGAGGTCTTGCCAGCAGTGCCACTGTTCAGGATATGGAAT
>JBKDTB010000273.1:0-4899 GCA_046340515.1 Cyanobacteriota bacterium
TGATCGCCTCCATGGCGACCTTGGCTTTGAACTCGGGACTGTGGATGCGGCGCTTGTTCATCGGTGAGAGCCCTCTTCAGGGGCGGTGCCCCGCCTCAGAGGTTAACGATGGGGGCTGTCCAGAAAAGCCAGACCACCTCACTCAGCCCGCAGTTCGGGGTCGTAAGGCGATGGCATCGGTCATGTTTGGGCCCCCTGGTGGATCGGTCTGAATGGGCGGACAACTTTGCTGGTAGTGGGGGCGCAGGTCGTTGACCATGGCAATGGAGGTGAACCACCAGAGGGTTCCGGGGGAAGGGTGGCAAGGGCAGTGAACGGTTTCCTTCACCTTCCCTCGACTCCCTCCCCTCAACCCTCAAGCCTCCCCTCACCTACCAAGCAACCCACCAACCCCAGGCGACTGGGCCACCGCCCGCAGCGTCTGCAGCGCCTCGGCTTCCAGCCGCTTCTGCTCCTCAAGCGTCAGCCCCATCACCCGGCAAACCTGACGGGCCGTGAGGGGATGCTCCCGCAGGTGGCGGTGCCAGATCAGCCGACGCGACACCGGATCCAGGTGCTCCAGGAGCAGGGGAAGGAGGGAGCGTTGGAGGTCGTGGCTGTCGGCGGCGCAGGTGGCGTAGGTGGCAGGACCATCGGGGAAGTCGGCCTGCCGCACCAGGGGGTCGTGCACGGCGGGGTTGATGGCGTGCGGGTCCATCACCTGCTCCATCAGGGTCAGGGCACCACGGCCCTCTTCTGAGACGCCGCAGGGACGATCCAGCTCCAGGGGCAGGGTCTGCCGCCACACCAGGAGCACCTGCTCCACGGCGGCGGGTGCCATGGCCTCGCCGCCCTTGCCGCAGCGCTCCGCCAACCAAGCCGTTGTGGGGGCCTGGCCGGTGGCCATCAGGTGCTGCTCGCTCAGACGCCAGAGGCGGGCCAACAGGTCGAGCTTGTGGTGCGGCAGGCGAATCAGACGGCGGTGTTGGCGCTCGTGGTAGCCAAAGCCCTGCTTGATCCAGAAGGTGGCGTAGGTGCCCAGGGTGTACCCGCGCGTGGGGTCGAACTTCTCCACCGCCCGCACCAGCGCCAGGGCCGCCTCCTGGAGGGCATCGGCCGTGGCTTCCGTGGGGCCGGGGATGCCGCAGCGGTGGCGTCCCCAGAGATGGCCGATCAAGCGCAGGTTGTGGACCACCAGCCGGTTCCTCGCCCGCACGCCCCTCCGCCGCACCTCCTCCGGGGCGCCCTCGGGTCCATCGGGATGGCTCTGCCAGGTCTGCACCACCCGGGCCAGCTCCATCACCGTGGCTGGAGGGAGGGGGTTGGCGTCGCAGGACGCCTGGATCCAGCCGTTCACGGTGCTGGAGTGGGGGATGGGAAGGGGCTTGGCGGCTTTTTTGGTGGCGGGGAGTGAGGCTGAGTGTTGGTGGGTGGCGAGGGATGGGGTGGTGGCGTTTGTTGTCGCGGCTTTTGAGGGTGTGGCTTTTGGGGGCGCTGGGTGGCTCCCGCACGGCTCCGTGCGGTGGCGGTGTGGGGCCCTGGGTTGGGCTCCTCGGTGGGGCGTGGCTTGCGCTCCTTGGAGGGGGTTGGCTTGGGCACCTTGGAGGGGGTTGGCTTGGGCACCTTGGAGGTGGTTGGCACCCTGCAAGGGCTCTGCCCCCTGGAGGAGCTGGATGGAGCCCCTGAGGCTGGTGCCCTGCCCCTGCAGGCCCCTCGCCCGGCGGGGACGCTGGTGACGATGCACAACCTGAGAACGGCAACCAGGAACCTCCTCCAAGAAAGGGGCCCCAACGGCGATCGTGTAAGCCATGACACAAAAACCGCGTCAGCGGTGGCGTGACATCCCTCGATCCTGCTGATCACAAGCCTGATAGGCAACAGCTCACGGCTTGTTTGTCAGGGGGCGGACATGCAGGCGGGAAAAGGGTTTCATTGGTTCCAGGTTTCCTTTGGCGGGCGGCAGTGATGCCTGTTCCAGCGCCATGGGGCCTCTGTTTGGCACACGTGGAATTGACTTGGCTTGGTCGTGAGCCCTGTCGTCACGACACCGCCTTCTCGCATGAGCGCAGCCTGGCCATGGATCGCTCACCCTGTGGGCCGGAAGGTAACGACCTGGTCTCTACTGTCCAGCGAAGCAGCACTGATTGAATCTCCAAACCCCACTCTCACCTCGAAGTTGTAAACTCTGCTCCAGAAGATCCCTGGTAGATGGCCAAGAAGCCTCAAGCTGAGTTCCTCCGGTGGTTTGGACCACTGTTGGATGCCTTGCGTGATCTAGGTGATTCTGGTCGCCCACGTGAGGTTTCGGCGCGAATTGCGCAGAACCTAAACCTCAGTGATGCAGTTCTTGATGAAACCCTGAAGTCTGGAGGGAGCAAGTTTCAGAACCAAGTGGCTTGGGCTCGCCAGTATCTCGTATGGGAAGGTCTTCTGGATTCCTCCCGTCATGGCACCTGGACCTTGACCGAAAAAGGCAGTGTTGCCCATCTTGATTCTGAAGATGCCAGAAAGATCTTTCTCAAGTGGGTGGCCATCCATGCTGCCAATCGGAAGCATAAGGACGGAGAGACACCCGAAGATGAAACTCAAGCAACAACACAAGTTCAGAGTCCAGAGATAGATGATGGTCCGCATGACCTGATCAGCACCCTACGCAGCCTGAGCCCGAGAGGATTCGAAAAAGTTTGCAGGGAACTTCTGCGGGAATCTGGCTTTGAAAAAGTAGTAGTAACCGGCGGTTCAGCCGATGGTGGAATCGATGGGCACGGAACTCTGGAGGTTAACCCGTTCGTAAGTTTCCGAGTGCTGTTTCAGTGCAAGCGGTATGCAAAGGGAAATCTTGTCTCCCGTGCTCAAGTTGGTGACTTTAGGAATGCAATGCAGGGCCGTGCTGAAAAGGGGATCATCATCACCACATCTGGCTTTAGCAATGCCGCAGTTCAAGAGGCGAGTCGGGAGGGCGCCGATCGGGTTGAACTGGTTGACGGAGATAGGCTGGTTGAAATGTTCCAGAAGGCCGAGTTGGGCGTAGTCAAACGCACAATTTATGATGTGGACCGTTCCTACTTTGAAAAGTTCATGGCTTGAGATCTGGCCCGATTCTTCACTTAAGTCCCTTGGGTCATACGACAAACAAGGGTCTTGATCTGGCGTAGACCCCCGATCCAGGTGCTGGTGGCTCAAGGATGTTACATCCGGCTGCTCTATCCCTGAAGAAGATGTCGGCAGGACTTAGCTATTTTTCAGACTGAAAAACACAGCCCCAATCCCTCAAACCTGCCCCGTTGCTCGCCGTCTCCTGGCGGGACTTGGTTTAGGGCTCGCCATCCCTTTGCCTGGCGAGGTAGCTGGGCTGGAGCTCTTAGATGACGGTTTGGCCTTGATCGAAGATCCATTTTTCTCACAGGCGGTTCGGGCGATGATGATGTTGACGGAATCATCATGGTTGTATCGATAGTTCTTGTGCTCGGAACCTGGATTCATTCTGACTTAAATCATAAATTGGCTGTGCACTGATGCGACTCATACAATTCATTGAAATTATCGGTATTGACATAAATGCGGCTTGAATACGTGCTAGCTATTAAAACCTTAACCCATAAATACTCTGTCAATCGGCTACGAATGGCAATAAGGCAACTCCTATATGGTAAGATGAAAAGTCCTCTTTTAGATTCCACCTACGTTACCACCCATTCTCTGCTGACTTATAGACCATTAAAGAAAAAATAACTTTAATGATCTAGATTCATCAACATCATTAGTAATTCAATCATGGAAAGAGCAGGTTCAAACCGTCAGAATAGGCAGGCTTCTATTCATGTTACACAAGCCAGGTTTGTCATTGCCCTTGTTTTGCTGCTTGGTCTTATCTTTTTAATAATTCCGATTCCGTCATCATGGAATCACAGCAAAGTTATTAGGGACATTGCCATTGCGTTTATTACCTCAGGAGTTATTTCCCTGATCTACGAGATTATGCTCAGGAATTCCTTCCTCAGTGAAATGAAGGAACAGTTGGCACATTCCTTGGCATCTGAGTTTGAAGTTCTGAATCGGATTGATGATGCTGGCATCGTTGATGTTTACCATATGTTTCCTACTAGTGATATTGCCAAGTCGTTCTCTACTGCATCCGAGATTAGAATCATGCAAACCTGGATTCCAGATCTAGTTACTCTCCTACGTGGCTTAAAGGAAGCCTCACGGAGCGGATGCGTCATCAAAATTCTTCTGTTGAATCCTGATTCTTATTTGGCAGAAGCAAGAGGCAGGGAACTTGGATATCCGGAAACCAAGGTGGTATCTGATAGCATCAGGAATAACCTCGCTGAAATATCCCGTTTTTGCAATGAAGAAGGCATTGTCAACAGTCTTGAAGTTAGACTTCATGAAACCATCCCATCTGTATGTATTCATTCTTATGATGATATGATGTATGTTGGATTCTACTTGAGTAGAGTTCCTGCCATACAAAATCCGCAGATTGTCATCAAAGGCAATACATCCTTTTTTTCCGTTGCACTTAATCAACATTTTTCCAAGATCTGGTCAGATGACATAACTTCCCAGATAAAGACTTGACTGAAAGTTCTTGTCTACAGTTCTCTGATCTTGCTCCGTAAGATTGTGCTAAGCCACTGTACCCTTGGGTAACCACCAGGATCTTACAACCCCAGAGCTCCAATAGATAAAAACCCTATGAGGGACTAATCTACTAAGCTAATTATCAGATGCTGGCTTTGCTTCTTTCATTAACGCTTTTTGATTTGTCAGAGGGTAACCGTTCACGGGGGTAAAGCTCTTCAGACCCTTGACGCCCTTGACAGCTCCCCAACAACAGCTTTGATCTCAGGACGAGACAGGCCGAGATGGATCATCCTCCTGCTGGCATTACCGATCGTGACTGGGAGGCGACAC
>JBKDTB010000274.1:0-10437 GCA_046340515.1 Cyanobacteriota bacterium
GGATGAGAACGGCAACCTCCAACAGCTGCTTGCGCGGCAACAGCCAAACAACCCTAATCGGCCACTCTCTGCCGATGGCCCACCCGCGCCCCGCCAGAGCGGGCCAAGACCGCGCCCGCTCGCTCACCGCGCCCGCCCGCCGCCTGGCCGCCGGCCCGCTCATCCGCCGCCGGCCCCCGGCCCGCCGGTCAGCCACGCTTGCCTGCCCGTCCGCTCGCCCGCTCGCTCACTCACCGCGCCCGCGCCAGCCCGCCCGCTCAACGCGTCCGCCCGCCGCCTGCCACGCCCGCCGGCCCGCCCATCCGCCGCCAGCCGCCGCCCGCCCGCCGGCGGCACCGCCAAGGCCCCCCAGGGACCACACATCCCCTAAGATCCCCGTCAACGCCGATCCTCAATGAAGATTCTCGGCATATCTGCCTACTATCACGACAGCGCAGCAGCATTGATTGACGGCGGAGAAATCATCGCGGCCGCACAAGAAGAGCGGTTCACACGTAAAAAACATGATGCCAGGTTCCCTCTGGAAGCAGCGCGTTATTGCCTGGAAAGCCAGAAGCTGACTCTGCAGGATTTGGAGGCCGTCGTCTATTACGAAAAGCCGCTGCTCACCTTTGAGCGGCTGCTTGAAACCTATATTGGCGCCGCGCCGCGAGGCGGGCGATCCTTTGTTGCGGCCATGCAGGTGTGGCTGAAGGAAAAACTCTTCCTGAAAACAGAGATTCGCAAATCCCTTCGTCAGCTGGCCAAAGAGATGGGCCCTCCCGGGGTCTCCAGCGATCGAGAGGCCGATCACGCGCCACTTCCCACCCTCCTGTTCTCGGAGCACCATCTCTCCCACGCAGGAGCAGCGTTTTATCCAAGCCCCTTCGAAAAGGCGGCCGTGCTTTGCATGGATGGCGTTGGCGAATGGGCCACCACCTCCGCCTGGATCGGTGAGGGCAGCACCCTCAAGCCCCTCTGGGAGATCAACTTTCCCCATTCCCTCGGCCTGCTCTATTCCGCCTTCACCACCTACTGCGGCTTCAAGGTGAATTCCGGCGAATACAAGCTGATGGGTCTTGCTCCCTACGGCCAGCCCACCCATGTGGACACCATCCGCCAACACCTGATTGACATCAAACCGGATGGCACCTTCCGCCTGGATCTGAGCTATTTCAAGTTTCATCGCGGCTTCCGCATGACCAGCCGCCGCTTTCATGACCTCTTCGGCCAACCCCCGCGTCAGCCCGAATCCCAACTCACCGCCTTTCACATGGATTTGGCCGCCTCCATACAGGTGGTCACCGAAGAGATCGTGTTGCGGCTGGCGCGCACCCTGCGGCAGGAAACAGGGGCGAAGAACCTCTGCCTTGCCGGCGGGGTGGCCCTCAACTGCGTGGCCAACGGCAAGCTGCTGCGGGAGGGGATCTTTGAGCGGATCTGGATTCAACCGGCCTCGGGCGATGCGGGCTCCGCCCTGGGCGCGGCCCTGGTGGCCTGGCATCAGCACTACGGCCAGCCGCGCACGCCGCAGGCCCACGATGCCATGCGCGGCACCTATCTCGGCCCGCGCTTTTCCAACGCTGCCGTGCAGTCCTACCTCCAGGGGGTGAAGGCTCCTTACCACAGCCTGGAGGATGGGCCCCTGTTCGAGCGGCTGGCGGAGCTTCTCGACCAGGGAAAAGTGATTGGCTGGTTCAACGGCCCAATGGAATTCGGGCCCCGTTCCCTCGGCGCCCGCTCGATTCTTGGCGACCCCCGCAACACCCAGATGCAGAGCGTGATGAATCTGAAGATCAAATACCGGGAGAGTTTCCGCCCCTTCGCCCCCGCCGTGCTCGAAGAGGAGGTCGACCAGCAGTTTGATTTGACGGTCAGCAGCCCCTACATGTTGCTGGTGGCCCCCGTGCGCGCAGACTTGCGCCTGCCGGAGAGCGAGGAGGATCAAAAGCTGTTTGGCATTGAGAAATTGAAACGGCCACGCTCGTCTCTTCCAGCCGTGACCCATGTGGATTATTCCGCCCGGGTGCAGACCGTGAGTGCGCGCACCAACCCGCGCTTCTACAACCTGATCCGTGCCTTTCGCCGCCGCACAGGCTGCCCCACCTTGGTGAACACCTCGTTCAATGTGCGCGGGGAGCCGATCGTGTGCACACCAGAAGATGCCTATCGCTGCTTCATGCGCACGGAGATGGATGTGCTGGTGCTGGAGAATCAATTGCTGCTCAAGGAGGAGCAACCGCCCCGCGACGAAAACACGGACTGGATGCAGACCTTCGAACTCGACTGACCTTTCTTCGCCCCCCTTGCAGGCCATGGCCGCCAACGCCCCTTCCACCCCGAGCCGCCGCCAGTTGCGGGAATTCGGTCTTCTGATCGGTCTGGTCTTCCCCCTGTTGCTGGGTTGGCTTCTGCCCGCCCTGCACGGACACCCCTTCCGCCAGTGGACGCTCTGGATCGGTGCGCCTGCCCTGGTGTTGGGCCTGGCCTGGCCCCGGGCACTGGCCTGGCCCTACCGGGGCTGGATGGAGCTGGGCCATGCTCTCGGCTGGATCAACAGCCATCTGATCCTCGGCCTGGTCTACGTTCTGGTGCTCCAGCCGATCGCGTTGGCGATGCGGGTGTTCGGGCATGACCCCCTGCGGCGTCGGCGCACCACCGACGCGAGTTATCGGGAGAAGCCAGGCAACTCCAGCACGGACATGCGCAAGATCTTCTGAAACCCCACCGTCCCTCACCCCCATGGAACCCCTGCTTGATCTGGCCAAGGACATCTGGGACTTTCTCAAGGTGCGCAAGAAGTTCTGGCTGGCACCGCTGATCGTCACCATCGTGCTGATGGGTGCCCTGCTGGTGCTCACCCACGGAACCGTGGTCGCCCCCTTCATCTATTCCATCTTCTGATCAGCTGCCCGGGGGATCCGGCCGCATCGGCGGATCGTCAATAGCGCACCTGCCAGGGCCAGCGGTCCGGGATGCAGAGAAAGGCGTCATCCTGCCCGCAGGCCAGGTCTCCCGAGGGCAGGATCCGCAGGGCGAACCAGGCGTGAAGGGTCACCAGCAGGGCGGGCCAGAGCCAGGGAAGGCTGCGGTATCGCGTCAGCCAGGCCAGGAAGAGGATCAACAGAAAGAAGCCCACCCCATCGCTCAGACGAAAGGCCACGGAGGCCAGCCATTCCCGCTCGACCGCCTGTTGCAACAACCCGTAGAGCACCGCGAAGAGCAGCAGCAGGCGGCTCAGCGGACAACGCAGCAGCTCCCCCGGCCCAAGCCGGCGCTGCCAGCAGGCCCCCACCACCCCGAAGGCCAGGGCCGCCTGCAGGTGGCGCACCTCCGGCAGGAGCGCGTAGCTGCTGAAAAAGTGCCCTCGGGAGGCATAGATCGCCAGTTTCTGCACCGCGACGGGAAACACCACCACCAGCACCAGCGCGACAGGGGGAACCAGCAGCCACAGCCGGAGCCGTCGCGGCGCTGCCAGCAGGCGGGAGACTCCAGATCCCACCAGCAGGGGCGAGAGAGCCAGGGCCAGGGAAAAAGGAAAGGTGGTGTGGCTCAGGGCTGCGGCCGCGGTGCTCACCGCCACGAGGGGCTTGCGCACCGGTTGCAGGCCTGACAGCCGTAGAAAGAGCGGCAGCAGCAGCAGGGCGGCCAGGGCCTGGCGGGTGATGCCGTTCTGCAGAAAACTGCGCAGGAGGGGGCTGCAGAGCAGGAACAGGGCCCACCACCCCCCCCAGGCCGGCACGCGCCAAAGGTGCGCCAGGCGCAGCAGGGTGGCCCCGCAGGCACTGGCCACCAGACCATGAACGAGGGCCATGCGGTAGGGCAAGGCCGCCACCAAAGGCCCGATGAGCCACCACAACGGTTCCCCGATCGTTCCCCCCGCTCGATCCACGCCAAACAGATGGCTCAGCTTGGTGGTGTCGCTTGTTCCCCAGGTGGCGAGGGTGAAGAACACCAGGATCAGCAGCAGGAAGAGGACGGCCCCGGCCCACCACAGGCGCCACCAGGCGCGACGGGCGCTCAGATCCAGCCCGGCGGCCAGTGCCACCTGCGCGGCGGCGAGGGCGGTGAGCAGGGCGGGAGCGGTGGTGACCTGATCCACCCGGTAGGGGGAGGAGGCGGGAAAAGCTGCGGCGAGCAACGGCAGGGGCGACACGTCAACGCTCAGCACGCGAACCCGGGCAAGTGGGGCAGATCAAGCTAAAACCGTGCGCCGCAGGCCCGCCGCGAAGGGCAGCGCTGGCCGAAGCGGCTGGGAGTGGAACGAACAATTTCCTGAAATAACGATGGGCCGAACGCGCAAAAACGCCAGAAGAAAAGAGCCCGGAAAGCGACAACATCCCCTGTGGCGCCGGCCTCCACGGGGCCGTGGCTGCGATGATTGCTGCCACTTTCTCTCGGCCTTTGTCATCCCTCACCCGCTGCCTGATGGAGGAAGCCGCCGCCATCGCCGCCGCCGCCACACGGCTGGACAGCGAGCAGGTGGAGCAGGCCTTGAGCCTGCTGGAGAGCTGCGCCGAGCGCCGCGCCAAGCTGGTGATCACGGGGGTGGGCAAGAGCGGCATCGTGGCCCGCAAGATCGCGGCCACCTTCGCCTCCATCGGCCTGATGGCGATCTACCTCAACCCCCTCGATGCCCTGCATGGGGATCTGGGGGTGGTGGCCCCGGATGATGTCACCCTCCTGCTCTCCAACAGCGGTGAAACCCAGGAACTCCTGGAAATTCTCCCCCACCTGCGCCGCCGTGGCACCGCCCGGATCGCCCTGGTGGGACGGGTGGACTCCAGCCTCGGGAGGGGATGCGACGTGGTTCTGGATGGTTCCGTGGACCGGGAGGTGTGCCCGTTGAACTTGGCCCCCACCGCCAGCACGGCAGTGGCCATGGCCATCGGTGATGCCCTGGCGGCCGTGTGGATGGAGCGACGCGGCATCTCCCCCCGGGATTTCGCCCTCAACCACCCCGCCGGCTCCCTCGGCAAGCAGCTCACCCTCACCGCGGCCGATCTGATGGTGCCAGCGGCCCGCCTCACCCCCCTTGCGGCGGTTGCTCCGTTGCCGGAGGTGATCAGTCACCTCACGTCCGATGGCGTGGGGGCCTGCTGGGTGGCCCGGGAGCACGACTGTCAGCAGATCTGGGGACTGATCACAGACGGCGATCTCCGCCGAGCCCTCCAGAGCCACCCACCCCAATCCTGGAACCACCTGACCGCCAAAGACCTGATGACCGCCGACCCCATCACCATTGCCGGGGATCTCCTGGCCATCCACGCCCTGGAGCGCATGGAACGCAACCGACGCAAGGCCATTGGCGTGTTGCCGGTGGTGGAGGAGGGGGCCCGCATGGTGGGGCTGCTGCGGCTCCACGACCTGGTGCGGGCGGGGCTGACCCGCAGTTGAGGGCCCCGGCCTCAGATGCGGGTGAGGGTGTCGAAGAGAGAGGCCTCCATCCGGCCCCTCTCCAGAGAGCGTTTGAGGAAATCGAAATCCATCCGGTAGATGCGGCGAGCCGCCGCCTCCAGGGCGGGGTTGTAAAAGCTCGCATGGGTGGGGGCGATCCCGTCCTTTATCTGCTGCCTCAGGGTCTCCCTGGAACGGAGCCAGGGAGGTGCGTCCTCCAAGGGGGCTCGCCGCTCCTCCGCGGCCAGGGTGTCCCAGGCAGCAGCCGGCCGATTCGTGGCCACCCGGAAGGGCATCTCCTGATCGGTCCCGAACAACGTGTTCACAAACATCCGGAAGGGCTCGAGATCATCCGAATCAAAAACCCGTTCAAAGGAACGCCAGCGGTAGCGCACCCGCTGGGGCTTGAAATGGACTTTGTCGATGCAGCGGAAGCCATGGCGGTCGAGTTCCTCCACAAAGTCTGCAAAGGTGTCGAGCTGGGCCTGGGGACGCAGGGCCAGGGAGGCCTCCCGGTAGCGGGTGTGCTCGATGTATTTGTTGAGGTAGGCACTGATCAGGCGCCGCAAGGGATTGCGAAACACGATCAGCCGCATCTTCGTTCCCAGTCGCAACCGCTGCTGCTGGCTCACCTCCCAGGCAAAATCCGCCACGCTGCGGCAGGACGCCTTGGGCGACGCACAGATCACGAGGGAATCGATCCTGCTGACCAACGCCCTTGGTGCCATGCCCCATCCGCAACCTGGCAGGCAAGGTATCAGGAGGGGCTCGAAAGCCCATCCTCTGCCGCCGCCATGGCCCTGGCCTGCTCCAGTTGTTCGGGAGTGTCCACCGAAAGGAAGTCACCCGCCACTTCAAAGGTGCCGATCCCAATCCCCGCCTCCAGAAGCCGCAACTGCTCCAGTTTCTCGATCTGCTCCAGGGGGGAATGGGGCAGGGACGACCAGCGGGCCAGTACATCCGCCCGGTAGCCATACAGCCCCACATGGCCCCAGAAGGGAGCATGGGCATGCCATTGGTCGGGCTCCACCCCCCGCACGTGGGGGAGGGCGGAGCGGGAGAAGTAGAGGGCCCGGCCCTCGGCGCTCACCAGGGTTTTCACCACGTTGGGGTTGTGCAGGGCCTGCGCCGCCAGGCGGTGGATGGGGGTGAGCACCTCCGGGATGGGTTGGCGGGCTTCAAATTCGGCGGCCATGGCGTCGATCACCGCCGGATCAATGAAGGGCTGGTCGCCCTGCACGTTGAGGATCACCGTGTCGGCGGCCCCCTCCCCGGCCAGGGCCAGGAGGGGCTCCAAGGCCTCCGCCAGCCGTTCGCTGCCCGAGGCGCAGGCCGGCGAAGTGAGCAGGGCCGGGAAGCCCCAGCCGTCGGCTGCCTCGATCAAGGCGGGGCTGTCGGTGCAGAGCACAACGGCGGCGGGCCGGCGGGCCAGGGCACAGCGCTCCAACACCCGCCGCAGCATCGGTCGCCCGCCGATGTCGGCCATCACCTTGCCCGGCAGACGGGCGGAATCCAGGCGAGCCGGCACCGCCACCACAAAGCGCATGGAACTTCCCGTCCAGAGGGCGGAGCCTATCGCCGCTCCCTGGCCCCGCGGGTCAGGCCGCGTCAGCGGGCATGCTGGCCCCAAGGCTCGGGGCAGATCCAACGGTGACGCGCGTTCCATCCCCCGCCAGCGCCCCCGCCGCCCCTCGCCTCGCCCCGGAAACGGAGGGGCTGGTGGTGATCACGGTGGCGCACCACAGCGGCGGCGTGCTCCCGGCGTTGGCGGCGGACCTGGCCCGCCAGGCTCCTTCTCCCGCCCTTTGGCTGGTGGTCGACAACAGTCCCCGCTCCAGCCCCGTGGAGGCCCGCACCCTTGGGGCGGAGATCTCCCTTCAGGTGCTGCCGGGGGGGGAGGGGGAGGGCTTTGGCGCGGGCTGCAACCGGGCCCTGGCCTGGCTGGAGGGGCAGGGGTGGCCGGGGTGGGTGTGGCTGCTCAACCCGGACACGGCCCTGCCCGAAGGAGATGAGCTGCGGCGGCTGGGGGAGGCCCTGGCCGGTCTCGAGGCCCGGAGCCTGGTGGGCACGGCCGTGGAGGACGGCGAAGGGGGGCTGGAGGCCAGCGGCGGCTGGTTCACGCCGGGGCTGCGTTTTCGTTCCCGCCGGCTGGACACACGCCATCAGGACACACGCCAGCGGGACACCCGCGGCGCCGGCCCCCTGGAACCCCGGCGGCTCGACTGGTTGAGCGGCTGCAGCCTGGCCTTGCGGCCCCGCGCCCACACCCCTTCGGCCCGTTTTGATCCCGCCTTTCCCCTCTACTACGAAGACATGGATCTCTGCCTGCGGCTCGGCCGCCTGGGGGCCCCCGTGCTCTGGCTGCCCGAGCCCCGTGTCATCCATCGCCGCGGGCGGGGAAGCGGCAGCTCCTCCCCCCGCCGCTGGCGGCTCTCCACGGTGAGCTACCTCCGTTTCCTGCACCGGCACTGCCCCGCCTGGGTGGTGTGGCTGCGGAGCGCCCGCCTGCTGGCGGTGACCGCCGCCCGTCTGCCCCTCCAGCCCCGCCGCGGCGGGGCCGTGCTGGCGGGAGCCCTGGAGGCCTGGGGTGTCCTCCGCGAGGGCGGGAGCCCGGAGCCATGAGCACCCCCTGGGCCCTGTTCAACGGCAGCTATCTCAGCCACAAGCCCACGGGCATCGGTGTCGTGGCCCGCGACCTGGTGGCGGCCCTGGATCCAGAGCGGGTGGTCCTGCTGGATCCCCTCGGCGGCGAGCGGCCCGGCAGCCTGCCGATCCCGGCCACCCTCTCGCCGGAACACGGCCGAAGAGGCCACCTGGCGCGGCTGCTGTGGACCCAGAACCAACTGCCCCGCCTGCTGAAGGCCACGGGTGCGCCCCTGCTCCTCTCGCCCCTGCCGGAGGCCCCCCTGCTGCGGGGCGTGCGCTCCGTGGTGCTCGCCCATGATCTGCTCCCCCTGCGTCATCCCCAGCCCGGCCCCCTGCTGGCCTACCACCTGGCCTATGTGCCCCTGGTGCTGCATCGGGCGGCGCGGGTGCTGTGCAACTCCGAGGCCACGGCCCGGGAAGTGCATGAGCGGTTGGGGGTGCCGTCCCGGCGGCTGGTGCCGATCCGGCTGGGGTTCGATCCGGGGCGGCTGCGGCCCCTGGGCTGGCGCCGGGAGCCGTTCTTCCTCGTGCTGGGCCGCCATGATCCGCACAAGAACCTGGCCCGGCTGCTCCAGGCCTTCGCCGCCCTGAGGGATCCCGGCGGCGAGACGCGCCTGCTGCTCGTGGGCCCGCCTGACGCGCGCGCCACCCCCCGCCTCCAGGCCCTGGCCAAGGAGCTGGGCCTCGCCTCCCGTTGCGTCTGGATCCCCTGGGTGAGCGACAGGGAGCGTCTGGAGCTGCTCAACCGCTGCCGGGCCCTGTTGATGGTGAGCCTGTGGGAGGGGTTCGGGCTGCCGGCCCTGGAGGCCATGGCCTGCGGCGCCCCGGTGATCGCCGCCCGGGCCGGCGCCCTGCCGGAGGTGGTGGGCGACGCGGCCTTGCTGGTGGATCCCCGAAACCCGGCGGCGATCGCCGCGGCCATGGAGCGGTTGGAGCGGGAGCCGGGCCTGGCGGAGGCCCTGAGCCAGGCCGGGGAGCGGCGGGCCAGCGCCTTCCGCTGGGATCAGGCCGCCGCGGAGGTGTTGGCGGTGCTGCGGGAGCTGCTCTGAGGGGCCATCGGGCCTCAGGCGTCCGCTGCGGCCAGGTGGACCAGGGGGTCGCGAGCGGCCTCCCGGGCCACCCGGGCGCGCAGGTGGGCATCGGCCGCGGGGGGCAGGGCCAGCACCAGGCGGGTGCCCGGGGCCCGCAACCGCAGGGCCGCCAGCAGCATCAGGCTTTCGCCCACCACCACCGTGCCGCGCCAGCGGGGCAGCAGGGCTTCCGGCGCTCCCGGCCGGCAGCGATCGGTGGCGCCAAGGGCCAACCGCCAGGAGCGCTTGGCCACCACCGGATGGGGCACCAGGCACCAGGGCCGCGGGAAGGCGGCGGCCCGGCCCTCCAGCTGCTCCACGCCGGGGGAGTCGATGATCAGGGTGCCTGCCTGGTCGCTCCCGTCTGCGGTGTCGGGGACGGAGAGGGCGGCGGGGCGGGGGTAGAGGGGGCCCAGCTCCTGGCAGCGGAAGCGGTCGCACCAGGGGGCGCGCCAGGCGGGGGCGTCGGAGAAAAGCCAACACTCCAGACCTGCCGGGAACGCATCGGGATCAAGGGCCCGCGGCTGGGCCCGGTATTGATCGAGCCCGTCATCCAGCAGGGTGAGGGGGCGGGCGCGGGCGAGCAGCAGCCGCAGGCCCAGGCCCGCGCCACGGCGGTGGGCCAGCCGCAGCTCCCCCACCAGCCCCAGCAGGGCGAAGGGGGCGAGGAGCAGGTGGCTGGCGGGGCGCATCGGCAGTCGCAGGGGCCAGCGGCGGCGATCCGCCGGGGTGAGGGCAAAGCGCGCGGGTTCCCAGAGCAGCAGCTCCAGCCCGGCGCGGCCGGGGGAGAGGCCATCCCGGAGGCGACGGGCGGCCTCCAGGTGGATGGCGTTGGCGGCCAGGGTGATCCGGATCACGGCTTGCCGGAAGCCGCGTCCCCCCCGGCCACAAGACGCTCCCGGCCCGCCACCAGAAGCCACACCGGCAGGGCCAGCAGGCGCCGTCCGGTGTGCCACCAGAGCCGATGCCACCAGCGCACCTCCCAGCGCCCCCCGCGGGCGGGGGGGAAGAGGCGGAAGGGGAGCACCTCCAGGAACACTTCCGGGATGGCCAGGAAAAACCCCCAGAAGGTCATGCGCCGCGCATGGTCCAATTCCGCCGCCACCGCTGGCGGCGGTTCCGGCAGGGAACCGGGCTCCAGGCGCCACAAGTCGGGGCGCTCCTCCCGGGCGCTGGAGCGGGGGGAAGGGGGCCCGCGGGTGCCATGGGCGGCCACGAGGCGATTGGCCAGGCGGGTGGCGCGCATGGCGGCCAGGCCCTGGCTGCCGGCCAGTTCCGTGCGCCCCGCCCCCAGCTCCGCCCGCTCCGCGTCCGAGTGGGCGATCACCCCGATTCCCGCCTCGGG
>JBKDTB010000275.1:0-2737 GCA_046340515.1 Cyanobacteriota bacterium
CTCCACCCCCCGCTCCAGGCCGAGGGTGCCCTCCTGCACGAGGTCGAGCAGTTCCATGCCCTGGCCCTGATACTTCTTGGCCACCGCCACCACCAGGCGCAGATTGGCCTGGATCATGCGTTCCTTGGCGCGGCGGCCCTGGCGCAGGATTTGGCGCAGGGTGACCTCGCTCAAGCCCAGGGCCCGCGCCACCGCCGCCAGTTCGGCCCCGGGTTTGTCGATGGCGGGGTGCTGATCCAGGATCCGCTGGCGGTGTTGGACGAGCCGGGCCAGGGTGAGCTCCTCCTCATCCGAGAGCATGGCCACGCGGCCAATGTCGCGGAGGTATTGGCGCACGACATCAGTGGAGGAGGGTCCGCGCAAGGAGAGGGAGCAACCTGCCCAGCCTGGCAAACGATGGGCCTCAAATTGAGATTCAAGGGTTTTGCTTCGGGATTCGAAAAGATGGCGGATCGGACATCGCCATCGCCTCCGGCACGGGCTGGAGACAGGGGTCCATCCGGGGGTGGAGGGCTGGCGATCCCCCTCACCCAAATCCGCCGAGACTCGCTCCCATCGCGCAGCGGCGGGACTGACGCGGCCATGACAAGCCCCGTCCCAAGCTTCCGATGATTGAGGGCACCTCGAAAAATCGCCATCGGCGAAGCGGGACCGGACCTCCAGATCCGTTGCCGCAGGAGATCTCTCCCTGAGTCGCAAAAGGGAGCGAGCTGTTCTCGAGATATCCTTGAAATTAAGTTAAGAAAGGCCCAAAGAGGCGGACAATCCAGAATACATGGCTATATTTTAACAAGCTCTTCAGAAGGGCGTGCCACCCATCGCCCAACGGGGCGTGGTTGACCGCCAGTCCAGCTTCTCCCGCGAGAGGCTTGCTTTTTCATTCCAGCCAATTCCAACAGCCATCCACGGTCATGATTCCCTTGCGTCCATCCTCCCCAAGCCCATCAAGCAAGTTCCCGTTTTGGAGCAGACGGATGGGGTCTCTCTTTTCGCTTCGATTCCAGACAGCGGCCTTGATGAGCCGATCACTCCCGGCCCAGCTGATGATTGCAGGGGCCCTGGCGGCAGGCGCGGGGCTGACAATGCCCGCCAAAGCGATACCCAATCAACCAGGACCAAGCTATAAGTGGGTCGCCCAATGCACGAACAAGATCAACTACTCACCATGGCAGCCTTGCCCGCCCAGCCATCCCAATCAAGAATTATTTCCTATTTTAGTCGACTGGAATTCCAGCCCATCTGATCCCATTGACCAGATCCACCTTAAATTTGCCTATGACCATTCCATCATGAGATTCAACCCCGCGCAAACAACACTGCTTTGCGATCTGCGCTCCAGCGGTGTCGCGCCTCTGTGTCCCTCGCTTCAACCCGGTCAAGGAACCACTCCCCTTGGCACCATGACAGAGGACTACAGCGTTGATCAGACGGGACTCACCATTACAGAAGATGCCACAGGTCTTCCCGTCGTCAGCCTGACCTACAACGCCCCATCAGCGATCACCAGCTCCGGAGAGCGCAATTTCCTGGCCTTGGCCTTTGATCTGCTGGTCCCCCTGGATCCGGCAGCCGTTGTCACCTACAGCCCAACGGTGCTGCCTTCCCCCTCCCTGGTGACCGACGACTTCTATTGCGCCAAGCCCGATGGCACCAAGGTGAACTGCTCCTCCAACCATCCATCGCTCTCCTTCCAGCTCAATCCCGTGCCCGCCCCCCTGGCCCCGGGTGGTCTGGCGGTGATGGTGCATGCCAGCCGCCGGATGCGCCAGCGGATCCGCCGCGCCGCCGGTTGAGCCGAATCCGGGTGCGAGCCTGCGGGGAGGGGAGGGGGCCTTCTCAGTCCTCCTCCTCCTCCCGGGTGCTCGCCACATGGAGCTCCTCGAGCGGCTTGGGGGTGACGCCCGCCGGCGCACGGGTGAGCAGGCAGCGGGCTTGCTGGGTTTTGGGGAAGGCGATCGTGTCGCGGATCGACGCTTCCCCCGCCAACAACATCACCAGGCGATCCAGGCCGAAGGCGATGCCGCCATGGGGCGGAGCCCCCATGTCGAGGGCCTCCATGAGGAAGCCGAACTGGGCTTCCGCCTCCTCCAGCGGCAGGCCGATCGTTTGCAACACCTGCCGTTGCAGGGCGGAATCGTGGATGCGCAGCGACCCGCCGCCCAGCTCCAGACCGTTGAGCACCAGGTCGTAGGCGCGGGCGCGGGCGGTGGGAAACCGCTCGGCCCAGGCGGCGGGATCGTCGCCGAGGTCCTCGGCGTTGGGGGCGCAGAAGGGATGGTGGAGGGCTTCCAGGCGGTTTTCGTCGGCGTTGAACGCGAACATCGGGAAATCGACGACCCAGAGGAATTGCCAGCGGGCCAGCTCAGCCGTCTCGAGATCCGATGGGCTTGCCATCTTCAGGGCTTCACCAGGATCCTTCGGATCTTTGGGCACATAGCCCATCTCCCGCGCCAGGACCTGGCGCACCCGATCCAACGCCTTGTTCACCGTGGCGGTGTCGCCGGCGCCGAAGAGCAGCAGGGTGCCCGGCTGGGCGCCGGTGCGGGCCAGCCGTTCGGCCTTCTTCTCCGCGCTGAGGTTGTCTTTGATGGCGCCGATCGTGTCGATCTCGCCGCCCTCGCGCACGCGGATGAAGGCCAGCCCGCCCGCGCCCGCCGCCTGGGCCTGGCCAAACACATCCCCGCCCGGCTTGATGCGCACGTTGCTGATCGCCCTCGTGCTTTTGGCTGGCCTGAAG
>JBKDTB010000276.1:0-14280 GCA_046340515.1 Cyanobacteriota bacterium
TTCAGGCAAATGCGCTGCCCAAGGCGAAATGGAACTTAATCTGAATAAGATGAGTGATATGAATGACGGCGACAGCACTAATCTTTTTGTGCATGCCGATGGCGGCGTTACCCGTCACAACACATCTGGGGAACACAAGTATGATACAGATTATCGATACAAAGTGCAGGGCACTCTGACTGCGTTTAGCGTGCAAGGTCCAGAGTAAATGAGCATTGGATACGAAACGAGTGATTGGGGGCGAATTTCAATTTAAATACCCTGTAAAAGGGTTTGGACTGGCTTGAAACGGTAGCTGAGGTGGTTGAGGTGGGGCAGGGGAGGAACCCCGACACTGTCCCAGCGGCTCATCCGTCGTTCAGCATGGGGCGGTGCTTGAACGAATGGGGGCGATTCGGCACCCCAGGTGGATCTGGCCCTGATCGAGAAGCCGGCCCAGCCGCAGCATCGCCGCCTGCTCGGCCCTGGAGAAGCGACCCTGCTGGCTCAGTAGCCAGTCGATCTCGGTCTGAGTGATCACCCCGGAACTGAGGCTCTCGAGGAACAGCTCGCCAGCGGTCATCACGTTGTAACGAAGTTGTTACATTCTGCCGGATCGGCGGGGCGGTCGCGAGGCCTCCGTCCCCAGTCTGCCGCCCGGATTCCTTGCTGCGACTGGGCTGGATGCGTCCTTGCCGGCGCTTCGCGTTTCTTAATGAAGCTTGCCATGATCTCGTGACCGTCCCCTTCAAGATGTCAACGTCCACCCTCCTCGAGCTGTTCGGCGGCTTCGCGGCCGCCTGCTTCGCCCTCTGGTTCGTCTCCGTGGGCACCCCCTCCACCAGATCCGTGCCCCTGGCCGGGCTCACGGCGGTTGCCCCCGCGCTGAAGGCCTATCTGCTGCGCCCCGGACGCCTGGCATCCTTCGGACTGCTGTTGCTGCGTCTCACCATCGGCGCTCTGATGATTCACCACGGCCAGGAGAAGCTCGCCGACCCCCAGCAGTTCGCCAACACCTATGTGGCCTCGCTGCACCTGCCCTTCCCGCTGTTCTTCGCCTACGTCGCCGGTTTCTCGGAGCTGATCGGCAGCTGGCTGGTGATCCTCGGCCTGTTCACGCCCCTCGGCGCCCTTGCCCTCAGCGGCACGATGACCGTGGCGGCCTATCAGCACATCTCCACCGCAGGCTTCAACATCTACGTGTTGGAGCTGGTGCTCCTCTATCTCGGCGGCAGCCTCGCCCTGCTGTTCAACGGCCCCGGCCGCTTCTCCTTCGATGCCGGCATGGCCCCCGCGCTGCTCGATGACATCACCGCCTCCGCTTCCTCTGAGGGTGGTGTCTCCTCTGGCGAAGCTGGCGAGCTGCGCGCCCTTCCCATCCGCATGAACTCAGGAGCCAGGGGTTAAGCCGACCAGCGCCGGGGCCGATGCATTCTCGCTGCGGGGCCACAGATCTGGCCCCCTGGCAATCCATTAGCGTCGTTCCTATTGATGGAGGAAACCTCGTCTTTAGGGAGGAAACCTTCTCTTTGGCGTAGCTCTGGAAAACCCGTTACACGCTCTTTCTGTGCAAGATGTCGCAAGGGCTATTGAGCGTCAGAACCAAAGAAGCGGCGGGTTTTCAGAGGCACCTTAAGGAAGAAATCCCTTCTTGATTGAAAGAACCTCTTTTCAGAGTGGGATCACATTTTGAGAAATGACACCTCGCCGGTATCGAGTCTCTCTCCAAGGCACTTGCCCTGATTCGCTTGTTGTCGGCCCTGATTCGTTTGTTGTCCCCATGAACAAAGCCACCGCCCGTTCGGCCGCCCTTGCCAGTGATGACCAGGTGGAGAAAGGAGACCCTGAGGGGCTGCACGCGTCGCCCCGCGATCTGGTTGGAACGGCAGCCGCGCCATGCTCATGACACAGAATCAGTGCCATGGCCGGCAAGCGAGCGCTCAACGCCAAGAACCTTGAAACGCTCGGCGTGACGGCCCTGGCGGAGCTTCTCATGGAGGTGAGCGCCGGCAATGCCGTGATCCAGCGCCGGCTGAGGCTGGCCCTGGCCGCAGCCGGCGGTGCCGAGGGGGCGGCCCGGGAGGTGCGCAAGCGACTGGCGGCGATCAGCCGCTCCACCACCTTCATCGATTCCGCCAAGCGCAAGGCGCTGTTGGCGGATCTGGAGGCCCAGCAGCAGGCGATCACGGGGCCGATCGCCGCCGCCAATCCCCCCCTTGCGGTGGAGCTGCAGCTGCGCCTGCTCGAGCTGAGCGAGGGAGTGATGGACCGCTGCTCCGATTCCACCGGTGCCGTGATTGGCCTCTTCCAGCGGGGCGTGGACGGGCTGGCAAGACTCGTCAAGGCAGCGGGCACCAACCCTGAGGCCCTGGTGGAGCATGTGGCGGATCTGTTTCAGTTGAACGGCTATGGCCAGTTCGAGGGGCTGATCCCCGCTATGGCCCCTGTGCTGGGGGAAGCGGGGCTGCTGCGGCTGGAGGAGGCCCTGCTGGATCGCGGTGGCGTTGATCGCTGCATGATGGAGCAGCTCGCCCGAGGCCGTGGCGATCTGGATGGCTACCTGGAGCTGTTCGAACCCTCCCAGCTCTCCTGGCCGGCCACCGCCGCCGAGGTGGCCGGCCATCTGCTCCGGGGCGGCCGGGCCGAGCAGGCTCTTGCGGTGCTCGAGCACGCCGCCGATGCGCGCCAGATCATGGAGGCCGAGGCGTGGCACGCCACACGCATCGCTGTGCTCGACGCCCTGGGCCGGGGAGATGAGGCACAGCAGCACCGCTGGCGGATGTTCAGCCACACCCTTTCGATTCCGCTGCTGCGCGCCTATCTCAAACGGCTCGATGACTTTGCCGATGTGGAGGCGGAGGAGCGGGCCTTCGTGGTGGCGGAGCAGCACCCCTCACCCCTGGTGGCGCTGCAGTTCCTGGTCTCTTGGCCCTCCCTGCCGCGGGCGGCTCGCCATGTGATCGAGCACTGCCACGACTGGGATGGCGATGCCTATGAGATTTATGAGCCGGCGGCCGAGCGCCTCAGCGCCGACCACCCCGTGGCGGCCAGCCTGCTGCTGCGCGCCATGGTCGCCTTCGCCCTGGTGATGGGCCGCTCCAAGCGCTACCGGTATGCCGTTCAACACCTGCGCCAGTGCGAACAGCTGGAAGCCCGCATCAACGACTGGCAGGGTTTCGAGAGCCACGCCAGCTTTGTCGGGAGGTTGCGGGAAGCGTTCGGCCCGAGGTGGACCTTCTGGCAGATGTTGGAGCGCTGAGTTGGCCCACCCACCGGCGGCCGTTGGCGGTTTGGATGAACGGCGAGCGCGTGGGGGAGTGGCACGTGCAAGGAGGGGGCCCGCGGCGTTCCACGACGACCTGGCCTGAATGCCCTCCTGCGACGTCTGCCGCCGCCCTTCTCACCACGGGACACCAGCGCTTTTGAGCTCCAGCTATTCGCCGCTGTCTTCAGCCAAGGTTAGCTTGAACTCCATGTTGACTTGCCATTCATTGGGGTCGTAGTAGTCACTGACGCGTTCGCTTGAAAACGTCAAAACCCTGATGGAATACTTGACTCCGGATGGGAGAACAGCTTCAAAAAATTGTAAGTACTCTGGCAGGAAAGGGGCGCTGCCCTGTATGCTTCCCCCTGAGAAGTGATCCTCGACGACGACGACGAATTCGCCTATCGAAGTCTTCAGCGTGAAACTGAAGTCGTATTGCTGGTTCTTTGTACTAAATTCGGATCTCCCACGCAGTGACTCAACAACAACTTCTGCTGGGTCGCAAACAAAGTCAGAGCCCGTCAATTGATAGCATGACGAGGACCTTTTGTTCTCGCGAAACGTTCCACTGCACTGTATTGAAATTTCTTTGATTGTCATTGCGGTTGGGATTGTCTGACATTATCAATTTTATCGGCACAGGGGTCGGAATGCAAGGCTGATTCCAAGCATCAGGCTGCAGCGCCGTGATGTCATGAGACAGCGCCTGCCCGCCGGATCCAAGTGGCCTTGCAACACCGTTTCCGCCGTCGCGCAACTCGGCCATGGAACCCTTTCTGGACTGGCCTTGTCCCACAGTGCTGGGCTTCGATGCGGGCCTGACTGTTCAAGATCCCAAAGCCCTGTCCACCAGGCTGATTGACGCCGCCCATGCCGGCGAAACGATCCTGGTGGCGAAAGACGGCAAGCCTCGGCCCCAGCTGGTGCCGCTGAACACTGATCAAAGCCGGCGGCAGCCCGGGCTTCCGCGGGGGCAACTGCACCCTTCCACCATCGTCGTGGTTCTTGCTCCTCTGCCGCCCGAGGAACGCGATGCCCTCGACGTCCAGTGGCCCTCCAGATGGCACCATCCCTCCTGCTCAACACCCATGCCCTGGCGGCCATCCACATTCCAGCGGCCCCGATCCTTGTGAGCGCAGCCGGTTGCTGGCGGCTCAGGCGGAGCTGGATGTCTTGACACTCGTGAACCTCAACATCCCCGCCCCTCGCGGTGGAATGGTGCGGGCTGGGATGCAATGGGGGTCCCGAGGATCGAACTCGGCTAAGGCGAATTATGAGTTCGCTGCATTCACCAGATTGCTAGACCCCCTTGTCGGACCACGGTTGGCCCTCTGCGATGGACCGCTGGCGTGCCTCAACGGGGCCCCAGGGTCTCCTCAGCGTAAATCAGGGCAGGGTCGGTGGCGCGGTTGTTGCCATCGGTTCGCAGGCTGGTGGTGAAGGGCGAGGGCAGGTCCGCTGTGCGGCGCGGCACCAACTGCACCTGTTGATCCATCAAGAAGCTGTTGGTGGTTTCGATCGCCGATCCATCCCAAACGATCGCCTGATCCGGGAAGCCCGCCCCCATGATCTGGTTGCCGCCCCGGCCAGCCATGGCCAGCCCGAGAAGATCGCTGATCTGGTGAGGAATGTCCACCCCCCTCGCGAAGGGGGCTCGATAGGTGTAATAGCGCTCGCGCACCAGATCCGGCACGGTGCCGATCACCCCGCAGCGGGTCACTTCCCGGGGGCCGGCGCTTCCGGGGAGGGGTTGGCCGGGGATCACCAGGGGCGCTTCCAGGGTGGTGGTGCAGAGCACAGGACCGGTTTGGGCCGCCAGGGGACCGGCCAGAAGGGGCAGGCCGGCAGCCAGCACACCCAGCCCCAGCCTCCGGGCTCGCCACCGTCGCGCGTCAGGTCGGGCCATCGGTCGCCCGGCGCCGCGCCGTTGGCTGGAGCAGAAACGATGCACGACCATGGGGCGACAGACAGAACATTTTGGAGACCAGCGCAGGATGGCGAGGCTGTCGCCATGAACCTAGCCCGTGCAGCAGCATTGCACCAGCTCCGCGTGTCCGCCGCCATGCCCTCTTCCCCGCCACCACCGCTTGAGTGTGCCGAGGCGCCTCGCGACCAGCTCCTCGCACTGCTCGCCGCCCGCGCCTACCGCCACGGCACCTTCACCCTCGCCTCCGGTCGCACCAGCACCCACTACGTCAACTGCAAGCCCGTCAGCCTCAGCGGCCCGGGCCTGGCCCTGTTGGGTCAGTTGCTGCTGGAGGAGGTGGAACCGGAGGCGGCCGCCGTGGCTGGCCTTACGCTCGGGGCGGATCCCCTTGTCAGCGCCGTGGCCCTGCGGGCTGCCCTGGCCGGCCGCCCCCTCGATGCCCTGATCGTGCGCAAGGAGGCCAAGGGCCACGGCACCGGCGCCTGGCTGGAGGGTCCCCTGCCGGCGCCCGGCGCCCGGATCACCGTGCTGGAGGACGTGGTGACCTCCGGCGGCTCCGCGTTGAAGGCGGTTCGCCAGCTGCGGGAGGCGGGCTACGCGGTGCTCCGGGTGGTGGCGATCGTGGATCGGCAGGAGGGGGGCGCGGCCGCCCTGGAGGCGGAGGGGCTGGAGCTGCGCAGCCTCTTTCCGCTGGAGCGGGTGGCGGCCGCCTCCGCCGACGCCCAGCCCTCCGCCATCCCCCACCCATGACCCCCGCCTCCCCTTCCCCCCGGGCCTGGAGCCCCGCCGGCCCCCACCTTCTGGTGCAGGCCGTGGCCCTGCTGCGCCTCACGGGCCCGGACGCCCTGCGGGTGCTCCACGGCCAAACCAGCCAGGACCTGCAGGCCGCCCGTCCGGGCGACTGGCGCTCCACCTGCTGTCTCACCCCCCCGGCTCGCCTGCGGGGGCTGGCGGAGGTGGTGGTGGAAGACGATGGCGTCTGGCTGGCACTCACCGCCGGGGACGGGGCGGCCCTGCGGCAGGCCCTCGATCGGGTGCTCTTCCCCGCCGACCAGGTGGCGCTGGGGCCCCTGGAGGCAGGCCGTTGGTGTCGGGTGGTGGGTTCTTCGCCCTCCCCCCGGGGCTCCTGGCGTCCCCTGGCGGGGGGCGGGGGCTGGTGGGTGGGCGGCGATGCGCTCCTGCGGGCGGAGACGCCCCTGCCGGCGGAGCTCGCCGGCCTGCCCGGGCTGTCGGCGGCCGATGGGGAGCGGTGGCGCCTGCGCCAGGGCGAACCCGCCTGGCCCGGGGAGATCAACGACGCCTTCCCTCCCTTCGAGCTGGGCCTGGCCGATCGCGTCAGCCTCGCCAAGGGCTGCTACGTGGGCCAGGAAACCCTCGCCAAGCTGGCCAGCAGCGATGGCGTGAAGCAACAGCTGCGCCGCTGGCAGGCCCCGCCCGGAGAGCGACTGGAGCCGGGCACGGAGCTGCGGACGGCGGAGGGCACCCGGGCCGGGGTGCTCACCTCCGCCCTGGTTCTGGAAGGCGGCCTCCAGGTGGGGCTGGCGATGGTGCGGCGCCAGGCCCTGGAGGTCTCCACGCTCCTGGCCGCCGCGGCAGACGCCCCCGTGCCCCTGACCCTGACGCGACCGGAGGCCTTCCAGGATCCACCGACCACGCCGCCCTCAGGGATCGGCCGCCGCAACGTCGGCCCCTGAGGTCCGCAGCAGCCAGTGGGCCACGGCCCAGGTGGCGAGGCCGTCGTCGTGGTTGTAGCGGAAGATCCGCGCCAGCTGCTGGCGACCCGCGCGGGTCGTCCCCGGCCCTTGCCGCCAGAGGCGCCACCACAGCAGGCAGCGGGCCCCGTCCACTCCCGGTTGGCTCCAGCGAAAACCCAGCCAGCTCGCCACCGCCTTGAGGCCATAGCTGTTCACCGGCAGCAGCCAGTGGCGTCGCAAACGCAGGTGCACATCCACCAGGCGGCGCCGCAGCGCCTCCCGCTCCTCCTCAGGGGCGCCTTGCCGTTCCGCCAGCCGCAGCAGCTGGATCTTCTCCGTTTCGCCGTAGTGCAGCACCGGCCAGTCGGGATGGTGGGCGAGCAGGGCCGCCAGCCGCTGCCACAGCCGCCCCTCGCCGTGCTCCGCCAACGACAGAACGGGCCGATAGCGCGCGGGGAAGGGAGCGTCGGCGACCGGGGCGGCGGGCCACGGTCCCGCAGCGGGCCGAGGCAGGATCAGGAAGCCGTGCAGAAAGTTGTCCGCCGCGTCGGGATCGGATTCGATGTCGTAGATCAACAGGCCCGGCGCCTGCCGCAGCTCGGGAAGGCCATCCCCCGCCAGCAGCCGCTCCGGTCGGCCGAGGGCCTGAACCCGCGCCTGGGCCACCAGCTGGGGCACGATGGCGCGCTGCGGGTCGCCGTGGAGCTCCATCGCCCGGGCGAGCGGTTCCGGATCAGCGCCGGCCAGATCGGCCAGGCTGCCCACCCCTGCCTGCACCAGCAGCTCCCGCCGCTTGCCGCCCACACCGCTCACCTCGCTGAGATGACCCTCCCGCGCGGCCTCCGCGTCGCAGAGCAGTCGCCAGCCGCAGAGGGTGCACTTCTTGCGATCGTTCGTCAGCGGTGGGGGCTGGGAACGCCGCAGGTCGGCTTCCAGCCGGGAGAGGCTGTCGTCAAGTTGGCCGTTGAGGGAGGGAGAGAGGGTCAGGCGCTCCCGCACGAGCCGGTCGCCCTGGCTGGCGATCAGGAGGGCTTGGGGCACGGGAGCGGCCTGCTGATCCGCGAGCAGCCGGGCCCAGAGGGCCAGCAGGAGCCGGTGTTCCCGGGTCGTGCGGCGCCCCAGCCGGGCCAGCACGGGCCGGTAGCCGTGGGCCCCCCAGCGGCTGGGGCTGTTCACCCGTTGCAGGAGGGGTGGATGGGCCTCCAGGGCTCGGCCCTCGGCGGTGTGGCCTCGCAGGCGCAGGCCCATCACCGCCGAGGCGCCCGCCTGGCAGGCCTCCAGCCCCTGGCCGGGGGGATCCTGCAGCAATTGGCGAAAGCGCAGCTGCTGGTCGTTCAGCGCCAGGGCCCGGTGGGCATTCCAGCGCCGCAGCGCGGTGGGGCCATGGCGGTCGAGCCAGGCCCGCCGACGGCACCGCAACCAGCCCCGCAGCAGGCCATCGGTGAGGGGCGCCGCGACGGACGGCGAGAGGTCTGATCCGCTGAGGGGAGCAAAGAAGCTTTCGGAAGCGGAAAAGGGAGCGGCGCCGGACGAAGAGGACGGGAAGGGCTCTGGCGACTGCCTCATGCGTCTCAGCCTAAGGGGGCGGGTGGTCTGCCGGCGGGCCGTCACCCGCCCCGACCCGGAGACTCTGGCAGGCTGCTACGACCAGCCCTGCCGCCGCGTCCTCCCTCCGATGGCCTCCGCTCCCCTGCCCCTTGAGGCCAGCCCCATCGTGTTCGGCACCGATGGCTGGCGCGGCATCCTCGGGGTGGACATCACGGTGGAGCGCCTGCTGCCGGTGGCGGCCGCCGCCGCCCGGGAGTTGGAGAGCAGCGCCCCGGAGGGCCTGAGCAGCCGGGAAGTGGTGCTGGGCTACGACCGCCGCTTTCTGGCGCCGGAGCTGGCGGAAGCCATCGCCGCCGCGGTGCGCGGGGCGGGGCTGGAGCCCCTGCTGGCGGCCTCCCCCACCCCCACCCCCGCCAGCAGCTGGGCGGTGGTGGAGCGGGGTGCCCTCGGCGCCCTCGTGATCACCGCCAGCCACAACCCGCCCGAGTGGCTGGGATTGAAGATCAAGGGCCCCTTCGGCGGCTCGGTGGAGGGTGATTTCACCCAGCGGGTGGAGCGTCGCCTCGCCGCGGGAGGTCTCACGGTGCCGATCCCGGGTCCGACCGAGCGGTTTGACGCCCTCGGCGCCTATGTGAGCGGTCTGCGGGCGAAGGTCGACACCGGCGCCCTGGCGGCGGGTCTCCAGAGGCTGGGCCTGCGGGTGATCGTGGATTCGATGCACGGCTCGGCGGCGGGGGTGCTCTCGGCCCTTTTGGGGGAGGAGGCCAGCGGGGCGGGAGTGATCCGGGAGATCCGCGCCGGGCGCGATCCCCTCTTCGGCGGCCATCCCCCCGAACCCCTGGCGCCCTATGTCGAGGAGTTGATCGCCGAGGTGCGGCGCTCCACGGCGGAGGGCAAGCCGGCGATGGGCATCGTGTTTGACGGCGATGGCGATCGGATCGCCGCCGTGGATGAAACGGGCCGCTTCTGCAGCACCCAGCTGCTCATGCCCCTCTTCATCGACCACCTGGCCCGGGCGCGGGCGTTGCCCGGGGAGGTGATCAAGACCGTGAGCGGGTCGGATCTGATGGCGCTGGTGGCGGAGGATTTGGGCCGCACGGTGCTGGAGAAGCCGGTGGGCTTCAAATACATCGCCGCTGAGATGCTCGCGGGCGACGTTCTGGTGGGCGGCGAGGAATCCGGTGGCGTGGGCTTCGGCATGCATCTGCCCGAGCGCGACGCCCCCTTCGCCGCCCTGCTGCTGATCGAGGCGCTGGTGGAGGGCGGTGTGCCCCTGGGTCAGCGCATCGATGCCCTGCAGCACCGCTGCGGTGGCGCCGCCGCCTACGACCGGCTGGATCTGCGCCTGGCCGACATGGCCGCCCGCGCCCGCCTGGAGGCCCGCCTCGCCGAGGCGCCACCCGCGGAGGTGGCCGGTGCGCCCGTGCGGGAGGTGATCACCACCGATGGGGTGAAGCTGCGGCTGGGGCCGAGCCACTGGCTGATGTTGCGCTTTTCCGGCACGGAACCCCTGCTGCGCCTCTATTGCGAGGCCCCGAGCGACGCGCGGGTGGCGGAGGTGTTGGGGTGGGCGCGGGCATTGGCGGAGGCGATTTGAACGGCGCCACCCCCCTCGTCATCGCCAGCGGCAATGCCGGCAAGGTGCGCGAGTTCGCGGTCCTGCTGGAGGGATTGCCCCTGGAGGTGCGGCCCCAGCCGGAGGGGCTGGAGGTGGAGGAAACGGGCGCCACGTTCGCGGAAAACGCTCGCCTGAAGGCGGAAGCCGTCGCTCGGGCCACCGGCTCCTGGGCCCTGGCGGACGACTCAGGGCTGGCGGTGGAGGCCCTGGGGGGCGCCCCCGGCGTGCTCTCCGCCCGCTATGCCCCCACCGACGCGGAACGAATCGCCCGACTGCTCGCCGAGCTCTCCGCCTTGAACGCCACCACTCCCGAGCGGCGCGGGGCGGCGTTTGTCGCTGCCCTGGCCCTGGCCGACCCGACTGGAACCGTGCGATTGGCGGTGGAGGGTCGCTGCGCGGGCTGCATCACCGAAAGCCCCCGCGGCGAGGGCGGCTTCGGCTACGACCCGGTGTTTCTCGTACCCGAGTTGAACCTCACCTTCGCCGAGATGGACAAGGCCACCAAGGGCCGCATCGGCCATCGCGGCCGCGCCTTCGCCCTCCTGGAGCCAGGGCTGCGTGACTTGCTTGGAGCGGGGCGGGCCTGAGTCCCGGGGGCGGACGCCCTGTAGGCCTCCGGGAACGCGTTCGCCAGTCCGCCTCCCCGCGATGGTCACCCCACCTCCCCTTGCGTCCCCACGGCACCCCCGCACCACAGCCGGATCCGAGCCTGGCGATGGGGGAGGTGCCGCTCTCCACACCGTTGATTCGCGCCTGCCTCGACCATGGCGGTTCCATCGCCTGCCTCTTGCGCGCCCTGGCCAGTGCCTGGTCCAGCTGCTGCTGAGTCCTGGCGCGAATCCACGAATCAACGAAGACTTGCCCGCTCCAATGGCGCCCTGAACGACCAGCCAACAGCAGCCGTCCTGGATGGGCAACACCTCCAGCCCTTCCATCAGCTTCCGCGCATCTGACTCCTGCTCGAAGGAGATGGCCGCATATTTCTCTTCAACGCTCAGCAGACTCGGAGAAGGCGGCCGGTTTGGGCCCCCAAAGCAAAGCCGCCATGGTCATCCTGGGCCAAATCGTTGAGCGCTTCGGCCAGGGCGCCCGGTGATGTTGGCAGAAGGATTCCGGGTCATTGATGAGATGATGTCCGCTATCTAAAGCTGAGGATGAGTTGCGTTCCTGTTGCAAAGAAAGAGCAACAGTCCTTTCAGTATTGCTTGGGGATAGATGGGGTCAGGTGCGCGTCGCAGCCTATGAACACGGTTCTGAAGCCATGAGTCGCATGAGGGCTGACAAATTGGGAAGCCTCGCTAGAATCGCTGCAAGACTCTGTGGAAGGTGGGCTGTCAATCGCATACCACCAATGCTGTGGCCCCCTTCCCCATTGCTGCTCCAGTCCACCCCCTTTTTACGTAATGATCAACACTCAGGATGAACTGGCAAGCCTCAATCATCAATTAAACCACAAACTTGATGGCTGGAGAAGGCAGCAGAGACTTTACAACAAGACTTTGTATTTCTGTTCTCACGCCCTGTTCACTCTCCTGATCATGCTTGTTGTTATCAAGCTTGGCAACACACAGGCGTGGAAAGATTTAGAAATAAATGCAGGATTGCAGCTCTTAACAGAGGCTGTGGCCATTTCAATAGTAATGCCACTAATCTTATCCTACTGCAAGCAAAAACTCTACCGCAAACTGCTGAGCCGCGGTCTCGACCTAAACAGAAGGATATACCAGGCCTACACAGGTTCTGGTTCAGAAAAGAATGCAGATGATAAAACACCAGTAGATAAGATAAAGCCGGAAACCTTTCAAGAAGAGCTCATCAATCTCCTGGAAAATGAAAGTAGTTTTCCTCATTCTTGGAAGGAATTACAACATAGGCCTGCAATTGACAACATGACCAGTGATCCCCCCTGCCATCAGGATGTCAAAATCAGCAAGTTTCACATTGTGAGCTATGGAAAGTTGGGTTTTTATTGGGGCTCAATCAGAGATTGTCTCCCAGTCAGCGCCAAAGAGTTGAGAGTTGAGAGGGGGGCAAACTCTTTTGTTGTTACAATACACCATCAAAAGGAGCCGCAGGGCTAAGCCATCAAGGTCAAGCGAAAACTTGTATCAGAAATGAATTTTGCCATCATCAGCTACCTTCGGTTCATGCGGCTATGAAGAACTGAGATCAAAATACCAAGATTGAGAACACCCAGCAAAGCCGCTGCATAACTTATTAGCTTTGTCACAAGAGAATCTTCGGTTTTATCTACTGGCTCACCAGAAATAATGGCTTTATAAGCATCATAAAAAGTGTCTTCTTTAGGGAGGGGCTGCGCTTCCGAATTTGTTGAGCTGTCTTTGGTCTTGCTTGCTGAGATATCTGCGCTAGAAGAACTGGATTTTGAATGGCCGCCATAAGTCTTGTCTACGTAGTGAAAACCCCAAAAAACAAGAAGAAGAACAGTGATCGATAAAATAAAGTTAAAGCTTGATCTCAAAACAAAAACAATATACCATCGGAAGGGCCAAATCAGCGGTGCAAGGAGTGGTCTCGTTCTGAAATCATAGCGGACAGAGATTTGGCGGTGCAGATCGCGCAGATCGTCCTGGCATAATTCTGCCTCCTCATACTCCCCATATTCTTCTAGGATCGCTGTAAGCTTGCTGAGGATTTGGGCCTCGGCATTAAGCAGAAAATCTTGACGGCGTTTCTCGTGTAACCAAGAGCTCATCGCAGCGAGGTTGGCCCTGATGTCTGCGAGTCGTTCTTTAATGTTCAAGTGATATTCTACGCCAGGGAACTGGCATTCGGCGATCACTTCAAAAGCATGCTTCAACAGCAGTGCTTCCACAGAGACGGTTGGTGTTTTGCTTCCCAGCAACTCCAGGGCCTGGGTGGCCAGCACCGCACCCCTGAGTGCTTCTGTTGGCGTGTTCACCTCTTTGATGAATTTGTTGGCGCGATCTACAAGATGCTCGGCAATGTGCAGCAGTCGGCCTGGAGAGCTGTGGCCATCATCCACATCCTGTTCCCAGATGCGATCGCTGTTATCAGGGGGCCAGAAAAATCCAGGAGCCAAGCCATGATGCATTGTTCGTTTTCGCTCATCCCAGGCAGGGCCGTCAAAAGTGTTCCAATCCCGATCGAGAGCAAGCTCCTTCCAGAGGGTGTAGAGGCCTGATGCGGGCTTGAAGGAGAGTTGTTGACTTCGCTTCAGGGGATGTCCACTATAGGCAAATTCCCAATCCCTAACTTCAGCTAACAACCTCTCACGCCGATCCACCAGCACACCAGATTGATGTTGGTGTCCCACAGTGAGAAATCGGCGCAAAGGCGGGGCTTTCAGGCGCAGGGCGGGGAGCACAACGGAACGCCTGCGCAGGTCGCTCATTCCTGGCTCATTCTGGTCAGGATAACTGAGAAACCAATCTTCCAGCGAGAGGATGTAGTTGTGGGAGTGATCAATCTCGGTAGTAGGTCTATCGAGACGACCTGTGGGCCCCAGGAGATGAATCGCCTCTTGCCAAAATGCAATGGCGTAAACCCGGAAGCCGTGACGATAGGCCATGTAGGCCAGCAACCAGCGGTACCCCTCTTCCTCATCCAAAACCGTGGCCAGCGCCTGGCGGGTGGGCACGCTGCCCTTGATCCGATACGAAGGTCGCTTGTCCCGTCTGGCTTGATCTTCGTCGTGAATAATGCAATCCAGCACATGCTGGCGAAGGCCATAGCCATCAAACAGTGGTGTGCCGCGTGGTTCAAATAAAGCGCCAATGCCATGGACGGCTTGAAAGGATCGCCAACGCATTTCCTCAGTGGATTTTCCTGTTCGCGTCCTCTGAGGGCAACCGGTCAGCACAAGCGCATGCCAGCGCACCTCAGGAAAAGCCAATATGAGCATCGCCACCAGGGATGGCCAACCATTGGCCTTCAAAGGATTCATGCTCAATGGGTTGAGCACATCCACCAACACTGTGAGAATGCGTCCCCCATCGAGGGCTTTCAGAATGAACGCTGCGGCGCGATCAAATTGCTCGGCAGCCCGAGGACCATCGCATCGAAAAATCCATTCCTTGATCTCTCCATCACAATTCTCATCCCATAGATGATTCTTAACAAGCTGATGCTTAACTGGCTTGAATAAGTCCGTGCTGGTTTCGATCTGACGTAGAATGGCGTAACGAGGCATGGCTGAGAAGCAGGATCAGGTGTTGGGGGAACAACTCAAGAAGGCTTCATCTTTGTCTTCGTTCTGGTGGAGTTC